>CAZRYP010000004.1:25028-29047 GCA_964604295.1 uncultured Treponemataceae bacterium | reverse complement strand
CCGGCTTCGACATGATATTCACCACGAGCTTCGGCTACATGGATCCCACCCTGGCCGTGGCCAAGGAATTCCCCAAGGTCATCTTCGAGCACTGCTCGGGTTACAAGACGGCGCCCAACATGGCCACCTACTTCGGCCGCATCGAGGAAGCCCGCTACCTCACCGGCATCATCGCCGGCCGCATGACCAAGCCCAACGTCATCGGCTATGTCCCCGCCTTCGCCATCCGCTCGGTCAACCCCAAGGCCCAGGTCAAGGTCGTCTGGACCAATACCTGGTACGACCCCGTCAAGGAACGCGAAGCGGCCGTCGCCCTCCTCGACTCGGGCGCCGACATAATCGCCCAGCATCAGGACACCACCGAACCGCAGAAAGCGGCACAGGAACGGGGCAAGTATTCCATCGGCTACGTCTCCGACATGGGCAAGTTCGTGGGTGATTCCGTACTCGCCAGCGCGGTGTGGGAATGGAGCACCTACTACATCGACACCATCCAGAAGGCCTTGAACGGTTCATGGAAGACCCACGAATACTGGGGCGGGCTCAAGGACGGAGTCGCGAAAATCTCCTCCATCAGCGCCAAGGTTCCCGATTCCGTGAAGAAGGAAGTGGATGCGGCCAACAAGAAGATCCTCGGCGGCTGGTCCATCTTCACTGGTCCTCTCAAGGACAACACCGGCAAGACCGTCTACGCGAAGGACCAGGTCGTCCCCGATGGCGCCCAGCTCGGCATGGACTGGTTCGTCGAAGGCGTCGTGGGAAAAGTACAGTAAGCATCGGATAATCGGGGCTGCCTGCCGGCTCAAGCGGACAGGCGGCCTTTTTTTGCCAGAACGAAAACAGCAGACACCCCCGTCAAGAATCCGGAAACCAAGGTATGGCCGATGGAAAAAGACAAGCCGCTTCCCCTCGTCGAGATGAGGGCTGTATCCAAATCCTTTCCCGGAATCCAGGCCAACGACTGCGTCGACCTGGAACTCTTCCCCGGAGAAGTCCTGGCCCTCCTGGGGGAGAACGGGGCGGGGAAAAGCACCCTCATGAACATACTCTGCGGGCTCTACCGGCCGGACTCGGGCACGATCTCCGTGAGGGGCGGACAGGTTTCGATCAACAGCCCGAAGGACTCCCAGGCTCTTGGCATCGGCATGGTCCACCAGAATTTCAAGCTTGTCGATTCGATGACCGTGCTGGAAAACATCATACTGGGGATGCGCGATCAACCATTCGTCCCCGACATGGGGCGGGTGAGGAAGGAAGTCGAGGCTCTGTCCGAAAAGTACAATCTGCGCGTCGATCCGAAAGCCTCCATCTGGCAGCTTTCGGTGGGCGAGCAACAGAGGGTGGAAATCCTCAAGCTTCTCTACCGCAAGGCTGAAATCCTCATCCTCGACGAACCCACGGCCATCCTTACGCCCCAGGAGTCGGCCGAGCTGAGCAAGGTGATCCACCTCATGCGCGCGGAAGGCAAGTCGGCCGTTTTCATCACCCACAAGATGGAGGAAGTGATGACTTTCTCCGACAGGGTCATGGTCCTTCGGCGCGGGAAGGTAGTTGCGGAGGTGACCACGGCCGGAACGAGCCCCGCCGAGCTGGCCAGGCTCATGGTAGGGAGGGAAGTCCTCTTCGAGCTCGAGAAGAAACCCTTTGCCCCCGGCGCCGTCATCCTGCGCCTCGAGAAAGCCTCAGCGAAGGACGACAGGGACCTGCCGGCCTTGAGGGAAGTGGACCTGGAAATCCGCTCGGGCGAGATCGTCGGCATAGCGGGAGTCGCGGGCAACGGGCAGAGGGAGCTCGCCGAAGTGATCACCGGACTGCGGCGCCTCTCTTCCGGCACGGTGAGCGTCGGGGGCAAGGACCTCACCAACGCCTCCCCCATCTCCATGATCAGGGCGGGGATAGCCCACATTCCCCAGGACCGATCCTCGGTAGGGGCCGTGGGCGACATGAGCGTGGCCTCGAACCTGTCCATGAAGAGCTACAGGAAGCCCCCCCTGTCGGCGGGAATCTTCCTTCTGCCCGGAAGGATGGCCGCCCTGGCCAGGAAACTGATCGAATCCTTCAGGATCATGACCCCCAGCCCCGACACGCAGGTGAAATTCCTCTCCGGCGGGAACATCCAGAAGACCATCCTCGCGAGGGAAATCGGCGCCTGCAGGAATCTCCTCGTCGCCGTCTATCCTTCCCGGGGCCTCGATATCGGCGCCACGGAATCCGTGCGCAGGCAGCTCGTGGCCCAGCGCGACCAGGGGCTGGGAGTGCTCTTCGTCTCGGAGGACATCGACGAACTGCTTCAGGTGGCGGACAGCATCGCGGTGATGTTCGAGGGACGGATCATGGACAAGCTGTCCGCCGGCGAGGCCGAGGCCGAGACTCTGGGCCTCCTCATGGCGGGCGTCGATCCGGACCCGAAGAAGGAAGCGGCGGTCCCAGGGGAGAACCCGGCATGAAAATCATCTTCGAAAAGCGGAAATCCATCTCCAGGGCGGCCCTCTTCGTCGTGCCGGCCGCTTCCTTCCTCGTCTCCCTGGTCCTGACCGGCCTCGTCCTCGCCGCCTTCGGCACGAATCCCTTCGAAACCTTCTCAGCCATGTTCAAGGGAGCCTTCGGTTCGGCTTACGGCTTTTCCGAAACCCTCGTGAAGGCCATCCCCCTGATGCTGACGGGTCTGGGAGTCGCCCTCGCCTTCAAGCTCAAGTTCTGGAACATCGGCGCCGAAGGCCAGCTGATGCTCGGCGGAGTCGCGGCCGCCTGGGTGGCCCTGTTCCGGAGCGCCGGCCTTCCCCCTTCCCTCGTCCTTCCGGCCTGCCTGATCGCAGGCTGCGCCAGCGGCGCCCTCTGGGCGAGCATTCCCGCCTTCCTCAAGACGAGGCTCAAGGTGGACGAAACCCTCGTCACCCTCATGCTGAATTACGTCGCGATCCTCTTCGCCGAATACCTCTACTACGGCCCCTGGCGCGACCCCAAGGGTTACGGCTTCCCAGGCTCGGCCCCCTTTCCCGAATCGGCATGGCTGCCGAGGCTTTTCGGGCGGGCCCACATGGGCATCTACTTCGCCCTCCTCCTCGCCGTCATTCTCTGGATCGTGATCAAGCGAACCCGCTGGGGCTTCGAACTGACCATAATAGGCGCGAGTCCCAGGGCGGCACGCTACCAGGGCATCGCCGTGGAACGCAATATCTTCCTCGCCGTCCTCCTCTCCGGAGCCTTCAGCGGGCTAGCAGGCGCCTGCGAGGTGACCGGCATCTCGCACAGGCTCCAGCAGGGGCTCAACCTCGGCTACGGCTTCACGGCCATCATCATCGCCTGGATGTCCCAGCTGAATCCCCTCGCCATTCCCTTCGTCGCCCTCCTGATGGGGGGCATCCTCGTCGGCGGCGACCAGGTACAGCTCATGATGGGACTGCCTTCGGCCATGGGCACGGTGATGCAGGGGCTCATCCTCTTCCCCATGCTGGCCGGCTCCCTCTTCACCGAATACAGGATCAGGATGGTAGGACGAAAACCCGAAGGCGCATGCGCTGAAGGAGAGGCATGATGGATCTCATCACTTCGATTCTCGCGATCACGGTGAGGGCGGGCACCAGCCTCGTCTTCGCGACGATAGGGGAAATCCTGACCGAGAGGGCCGGGATCCTCAACCTGGGCATCGAAGGCATCATGCTCATGGGAGCGGTGACGGGCTTCGCGGCGTCCTTCTACAGCCAGAACCTCGTGGTCGCCCTCCTCGTCGCCGCCGCGGTGGGCGCCGCCATGGCTGCAGCCCATGCCTTTCTCACCGTGACCATGAGGGCAAATCAAGTGGTATCCGGCCTTTCAATTACGCTTTTCGGCACGGGCTTCTCCAGCTTCCTCGGACAGAGGCTGGGGCCAGCCTCCAACAACCTCCGCCTCATGGGGCTGAAGGCGGCCAAGTTCACTCCCGCACCCTTCGATGCCGTGGCCGATATCCCCATACTGGGCGCTATCTTCAGCCAGGATATCCTGACCTATGCCGTCTACCTCCTCATCCCCATCTCCTG
>CAZRYP010000004.1:0-25018 GCA_964604295.1 uncultured Treponemataceae bacterium | reverse complement strand
GACCCGCCCCGGCCTCTGGCTCCGCTCCATAGGCGAGGATCCGCAGACCGCCGACGCCATGGGCATCGACGTCATCAAGTCCAAGTACATCTACACGATCCTGGGCGGCGCCTTGATCGGCCTCGGCGGAGCCCATCTCTCCCTCTCCTACACCCCAGGCTGGTCGGAGAACATCACGGGAGGCCGGGGATGGATTGTCGTGGCCCTGGTGATCTTCTCCATGTGGAATCCGGCGCGCTCGATCTGGGGCGCCCTTCTCTTCGGCGGGATCAACGCCGTCCAGTTCAGGCTCCAGGCTTCGGGCACCAATATCCCGGCGGCCTTTCTCAACATGCTCCCCTACCTGGGGACGATAACCGTCCTCGTCCTCATGACCTGGTGGGAAGCCCTGTCGAAGAAAATCGGGGCTCCGGCCGCCCTGGGCAAGGCCTATATGCGGGAAGACAAGTAGTCTCCCTCGAACTCTCCTTGGAAAGGGGACGTTCCTCGCGGAACGCCCCCTTTTCACGCGCCGCGGCCTCGGGATGAAAATCAGGGGGGAGAAAAATCTTGCGTCAGGCCGGCTTTGCGGATATCATTGAATCCCGGCATTTCGCCGGCAGGGAGGTGGCATGGACAAGGATCTGATAGATACCGCGGCCGGAAAGACGCCCTGCGACCTCAACCTCAGGAACTGCACCATCGTCGACGTGCTGGGCGGGCGCCTCATCGGGAATTCCACCGTTTCGATCCGCAACGGCAGGATCGTCGGGGTGAACGACGGGCTGGAAGCCGGCGCCTCCATGGACCTGGAAGGGAAGTTTCTCGCCCCCGGTCTCGTGGATGCCCATGTCCACATCGAATCCTCCCTCCTCACTCCCGCCGAATATGCCCGGGTCGTCCTGCCCCGCGGCACGACGACGGTCGTCGCCGACCCCCACGAAATCGTCAACGTCCTCGGCTATGACGGGATGCGCTTCATGCTGGCCGCCTCGGGCGACCTCCCCCTGGATATCTACTTCATGGTGCCTTCCTGTGTCCCGGCCACTGAATTCGACACCGCGGGGGCGGCTCTCTACGCGTCCGACATGTACCCCTTCCTCCAGGACGAGCGGGTCCTCGGCCTGGGCGAGGTGATGAACTATCCGGGCGTCCTGGCTAGGGAGCAGAAGCTCATGGACAAGATCGCCCTCTTCGCCAGCGCGAGGAAGCCCGTGGACGGGCACGCCCCGGGGCTGTCGGGCGCGGCCCTCTCGGCCTACATCCTTGCTGGCATCGGATCGGATCATGAATGCACGAACCCCGCCGAGGCCGCGGAGAAATTGACAAAGGGCATGTACATCATGCTTCGCGAGGGCTCGACGGCCAAGGACCTGCGGCATCTCCTGCCCGCCATCACGCCGGCCTCGGTGTCGAGGTTCATGCTCTGCTCGGACGACAGGCATTCCAACGACCTCAGGGACGAAGGCCACATGGATCACGCGCTCAGGCTTCTCCTGGCGGGCGGAGTGGCGCCCGTGGACGCCTTCCGGATAGCGTCGGCGAACGCGGCGCAGTGGTTCGGCATGAAGGGAGTGGGACGCATAGCCCCGGGCTGCAAGGCCGATTTTGTCGCCTTCCCGTCCTTCGACGATTTCAGGGCCGAGCTGGTGTTCAAGGGAGGCAACCTCGTCGCGATGGACGGAACCCTCGTCGAGGACTTCCCCGCCAGGCAGACTTCGCTCCGGGATTCGGTGAACATCAAATGGCTCACCGCGGGAGACTTCCACATTCCCGACAAGGGCACAAGGGTGAGAGTCATCGAGGCCAGGCAGGAATCCATCGTCACGGGCCACCTCGTGATGGAACCGACGGTGCGCGAAGGCCGCTGCGTTTCCGACCCGGAACGGGACCTGATCAAGATTTTCGTCATCGAAAGACATTCTGGTTCGGGGAGGATAGGCAAGGGCTTCATAAAGGGACTGGGCTTGAAGCGCGGCGCCATAGGCGGGACCATCAGCCATGATTCCCACAACATGATCATCGCGGGAGTGGACGACGCGTCCATTTTCAAGGCGGCCCGCCATCTCAACAAGATCAAGGGAGGCCTCGTCTATGCCGTAGGCGACGAGATCATCCTCGACCTTCCCCTCCCCGTCGCCGGGCTCATGAGCGACAGGGACGCCGATTTCGTGATAGGAAGGCTCCGCGCCTTCGAGGAGCTGTTCGGGAGGGAGGGGCTGACGAATCGCTCGCCTCTGATGACCCTCTCCTTCATGGCCCTTCCCGTCATCCCCAGCCTCAAGATCACGGACGCGGGGCTCATCGACGTGGACCGCTTCGCGCCGGTGGACCTGTACGTGAGCGATTGAGCGGAAAACGTAAAAGCAAGAGGTGTTTCGCGTGGACATGAAGATATTGGTCAATGACGCCTGGGTCGAGCCTCGGACGGCCTACGGTTCTCCCGCCCTGGATTTCATACGCGGGGAGATGGGCCTTACCGGCACGAAGGAAGGCTGCAGGGAAGGCGACTGCGGAGCCTGCGCCGTCCTGGTGGGGGAATTCGCCGGGTATGGATCTTCCCTCGGCTCCGCCTCGCCGCGCGCTCCGCGGTACCTGGCCATGCCCTCCTGCCTCCTTGCCCTGGGCGACCTGGACGGAAAACACCTGATCACGATAGAAGGCCTGTCGGCCGATGCGCCCGAGGGCCTCACCCCGGTCATGAGGGCCTTTCTCGAGGAGAACGCGAGCCAGTGCGGCTTCTGCAGCCCGGGCTTCATCGTCAGCCTGAGCGCCTGGCTCGCGGCTCCGGGCAGGCCGGAACTGGCCGGCGCCATGACCGCGGTAGACGGAAACCTCTGCCGATGCACGGGCTACGGCTCCATACGGAGGGCGGCCGAGCGCCTCGCACGGGAGTTCGCCGACCTGCCGGCGACTGATGAAGAGCGGCTCGCGGCCCTCGTGGCGAGGGGAGTCCTGCCGCGATCCGTGCTATCATTTATGGCTGAGGCGGGCCGGGAAGGCAGGGGTCGCGAGGCCGGCGGACCGGCCCTGCCCCTGGGCGGGGGAACGGATCACTACGTCCGCAACCCCGATCCTGAAAGCGGCTTCAGCCCCTCACTTCTGCGTTCCATGAAAGGACTCTCGGGAATCGGCCGGACGAGGCTCTCCGGAGCTTCTTGGATACGGATAGGCGCCGCCTCCACGGTGCGCGATTTCTTCGCCTCTCCCCTCGTCAGGGAGGCGGCGCCCGGAATCGAGGCCTTCGAAGGGGAGTTCGCAAGCACCCTCATAAGGAATCTGGCGACCATAGGCGGGAACGTGGCCAATGCTTCTCCCGTCGGCGACATCACATCCATCCTCATGGGCCTCGGCGCCCGGCTCGTCCTCGGCGCGATGGGATCGGACGATGCCGGATCGCGCATCCTTCCTATCGAGGATTTTTTCCTCGGCTACAAGCGTACCGCCCTCGAGGAGAAGGAAATCATCGCCGCGATCCTCATTCCCGACGGAGGGACTGACTCCGGGCTCCTCTTTTCCTTCGAGAAAATAGCCAAACGCCGCCGGCTCGACATAGCCGCGGTGAATACGGCCATATCCTTCCGCGTCGAAAAGGGACGCGTCAGAGGCGCGAGGATCAGCGCGGGAGGGGTCGCGGCCGTGCCGATGCTCCTCGGAAAGGCCGGCGCCCTCCTCGAGGGAGTTTCTGTCGACAGGAAGGACGCCCAGTCCCTCGCCGCGCTCGCCCGCTCCGTATCCTCGGCCGCCGAGGAGGAAATCTCGCCCATCGGTGACGTGAGGGGTTCCGCGGCCTACAGGAAGCGCATGACAGGACGCCTCGTGCTCGCCCACTTCGTCCGTCTCTTCGGGAAGGACGGAATCGCCAAGGAGCTCTTCCCATGAAAAGCATCGCCGAATCGGCCCTGAACGTCAGGGGCGCGACGAAATACATCGACGACCTCCCCGAGCCCAGGGATTGCCTCCAGGCCGCGGTGAGGCTCTCGGAAAGCGCGCGCGGCAGGATACTCTCCATCGACCCCTCCCCCGCCCTAGCCCTCGACCCTTCGGTGATCGTGATAAGGGTCGAGGATATCCCGGGAGAAAACCAGATAGGCTTCAACAAGCCCGACGAAGCCCTCCTTCCCGAAAAGGAATGGGAGTACTGGGGCCAACCCCTCGTCCTCGTCCTCGCGAAGACGAGATCCATCGCGAGGAAGGCGGCCGCGCTCGTCCGGCTGCGCGGCGAGGACCTGGAAGCCTGCTTCGACCCCAGGCAGGCGGCGGCCGGAGCCGATCTCATTTTCCCCGCGAGGACCATCCGGAGCGGAGACCCCGAAGCGGCCTTCGCCTCCTGCGCCCACGTCGTGTCGGGCAGGGTGGATTCGGGCGGCCAGGAGCATGTCTACCTGGAAACCCAGGGCGCCTACGCCGAACTTCGCGACGACAGGAAGGTCTTCGTCATATCGAGCACCCAGGGTCCGACCGGGGTCCAGAAGGCGGTGGCCCAGTCCCTGGGTCTTCCGATGAACAAGGTGGAGGTGGAGGCGAGGCGTCTCGGCGGAGGTTTCGGCGGCAAGGAGGACCAGGCCGCCATATGGGCTTCGCTCGCCGCCCTCGGCGCATGGATCAGCAGGAAGCCCGTGAAGCTCTACCTGGACAGGCGCGTCGACATGAGGGCGACGGGGAAGCGGCACCCCTACTCGAGCGACTTCAGGATCGGAGCCGACAAGGATGGCAGGATCCTCGCCTTCGAGGCCGACTACTACCAGAATTCCGGCGCGACCTGCGACCTTTCCCCGGCCATCATGTCCAGGACCCTCCTCCACGCCACGGGAGCGTATCGCATTCCCAACGTGAGGGTGACGGGCTACATGTGCCGGACCAACCTGCCATCCTTCACCGCCTTCAGAGGCTTCGGCGCCCCACAGGGCTTCTTCGTCATAGAGGCCGCCCTGGATGCCCTCGCGCGATCCATGGACGCGGACCGCGCGGAGATCCAGAGGAAAAATCTCTTCCGCGAGGGGGATTCGACCCATTTCGGCATGCCCCTCGTCCGGGTCCGCGCCGGGGAGGCCTTCGACAGGCTACTCGAGAAGGCCTCCTGGAAGGAACTGCGCGCCGAAATCCAGGCCTTCAACGCCGCGAACGGAATGGAGAAGAAGGGCGCCGCCATCCTTCCCCTCTGCTTCGGCATCTCCTTCACGAAGCTGCCGATGAACCAGGCCGGAGCCCTCGTCCACGTCTATACGGACGGTTCCGTCCTCGTCTCCACGGGGGCCATAGAGATGGGGCAGCAGGTGTCGAGGAAGATAAGCCTTATCGCCGCCGAAACCCTGGGCGTCGATATCGGGAGGGTGTCGGTGGAACGCAGTTCGACGCTCACGGTGGCCAACACCGTGCCCACGGCGGCCAGCACCGGGAGCGACCTGAACGGCATGGCGGCGAAGATAGCCTGCGAGCAGATCAGGGAGAGGCTGAAGGCGAAGGCGGCGGCGATGCTCGGAGCCGATCCCTCGTCGGTCGGCATAGCCGCGGGACAGGTTCTCGCGGGAGGAAGGGAAGCGGGGCTCGCCTGGGAGGATCTGGTCAAAGCCGCGAACGAGGCAAGAATCGACCTGTCGGCACACGGCTTCTACGCGACGCCCGGACTCTTCTACGACATGGGCGCGGAACGGGGAAGCCCTTTCGCCTATCACGTCTACGGCGCGGCCTGCATAACCGCGAGAGTCGATCTCCTGAGGGCCAGGTGCAGGATCGAATCGGCTGTCATAGTCCACGATTCAGGCAACAGCCTGGACGAGAGCGTGGACCTGGGCCAGATAGAGGGAGCCTTCGCCCAGGGGCTCGGATGGACCCTCCTCGAGGATCTCCGCTTCGGCGAGGACGGCCGACCTCTTTCGGACACCCTTTCCACATACAAGCTGCCCGATGCCTCCTTCATGCCGGAGAGGACGGAGATTGAGTTCCTCCCCGGCGTCGAAAACCCTCATGCGCCCTTCAACTCGAAGGCCGTCGGCGAACCTCCGCTGCAGTACGGCATCGCGGCCTACTTCGCCGTTCTCGACGCGCTCAGGTCAGCCGAGCCCGAAGGGAAGACCACATACGACCTTCCCCTCATTCCCGAAAAGATCGAGGCGTTCCTGTCCGGAGGACAGTCATGCTGATCTCCGGGGTTCTGGCGGCCCTTCCCGGAGAAGAGGATTTCCGCAAGGTCGACATCCTCGTCTCCGGAGGGAAGATAGCCGGGATCGCCCCGTCCGGCAGCCTTGAGGATGCCGAGACGTTCGACGCTCACGGATTGTTGATGTTCCCCGGCGCCATCGACCCCCATGTCCATTTCGACGAACCGGGCTTCACGCACAGGGAAGATTTCCTCCACGGCTCGAGCGAGGCCGCGAGAGGCGGGGTGACGACGGTGATCGACATGCCCTGCACCTCCCTTCCGCCGGTCACGAGTCTCGCCGCCCTGAAACACAAGCTCTCCACCGTCTCCGGGAAGGCCGTGGTCGATTTCGCCTTCTTCGGCGGACTGAGCGGTCTCATGGATGAGGCGTCCATGGAGGAGACCATAGCCTCCCTCTCGCCCGAGGTTGTCGGATTCAAGTGCTATTTCGTCTCCGGAATGGACACTTTCACCGCCGTGAGCCGCCGTCAGTTCGCTCGGGCGTACAGGGGCTGCGCGGCAGCCGGCAGGCCCCTCCTCATCCATGCCGAGGACCCCGGGGTGATAGCGGCGGCCCAGGCCGCCCTGGAGGCGGCCCGCGGCGAAAACCCGCCGGCCTGGAAAGATTACTACGCCTCGCGCCCCATGGAGGCCGAGATCGCGGCCTGCGCCGCCGCCGTCGAACTCGCCGGCAAGAAGGCCGACTGGCTCCACGTCGTCCACGTGGGAACTGCGAAAGCGGCTGAGCTCGTCGCCGCCTCGGGGGCGAGTTGCGAAACCTGCGCACACTATCTCGCCTTCGACGAAGGGGATTTCGAGCGGCTCGGGCCGGCCCTGAAGACCGCCCCGCCCGTGAAGGAAGCCTCCCAGAAGGAGCTCCTCTGGAGACAGCTCTCCTCAGGCGGGATACCCTTCGTCGCGTCGGACCACGCGGGCGCTCCCGGGTACGAGAAGTTCACGGGGAATCCGCTCACGGCCTACGGCGGCATACCGGGCTCAGGCACTCTCTTTCCCTATCTGCTTTCGGAAGGATACTTCGCGAAGAGGATGAGCCTTCCCCGCTTTCTCGGCGCCATCGCCGGGGCGGCGGCCGAGCGTTACGGGCTTTCGGGCGGCAAGGGCTCCCTTTCGATCGGCAAGGACGCGGACTTCGTTCTCGTGGATCCAGAGGCGAGCGAGGTCATCGATCCGGCGGCGATGTTCAGCAAAAGCTCGATCACACCTTTCGCAGGCATGCGTCTTGAGGGTAGAATCGCCGGAACCTTCGTCCGCGGCGCCTGCGTTTTCGGAACGCCGAGGCTGGGCGGCAGGAGCTCACCGGCAGGCATGGGGCAAGCTTTCGGGGCGGGTAAAGCCCGGATACTCGCTCTTCCCGGCAGCGGAAAATTCATAAAGTGGGGATATGCATGAGCAAGATCATGAAGACGACATCTTTGACGGCCCTTCTCGCGCGGGCGGCGGGCGAATTCAAGGCCAAGGCCTCCATCTACGGAATCCCGGAAAGCCTTTTCCGCGAGATGTTCGCCCTGGAAGCCGAAAGCCCCGGGCTCACCGTCATGTCGGGGAGGGCGAGCCTCCCTGTCGGGCCGGCTGCCGGTCCTCATACGCAGATCGCGCCCAACATCCTGGCCGCTTATCTTTCCGGGGCCCGCGTCTTCGAGCTCAAGACAGTCCAGCAGAACGACAGGCTCGAAATCGACAAACCCTGCATCGACGCCCTGGACGAAGGACACAATGTCGAATGGTCCACCGAGCTGAGCCTGGATGAGGCGAGGAAGGAGTACATCAACGCCTGGATGGCGGTGAACCTCTTCGGCTTCCTGATGTCCCGCAAGCCCAGCGACTTCTTTTTCAACATGTCGGTGGGCTACACGCTCGACGGAATCATGAGCGCGAAGATGGATGGCTTCATCGAGGGGATGAGGCGTCCTGAGACCACGGCCTACTGGTCCCAGGCGATGGACGAACTGAATGCCTTCATTGTGGACGAGCGTTTCGCCTCCGCCTTCGGAGAGGCGGCCTCCGAGAAGGCCAGGACCCTTGCCGCCCATATGCCCGTGCGGCCCGTGCATTCAGTCACACTCTCCACCATGCACGGCTGCCCTCCCGCCGAAATCGGGAGGATCGGCCGTTACCTCATCGAGGAGAAGGGCTTCGACACCTACATCAAGCTCAATCCCACCCTTCTCGGCTTCGACGAAGCGAGAAGAATCCTCGATCGTCTCGGCTGGGACGCGATAGGGATCAGGCGGGAGAGCTTCGAACAGGACCTGCAGTTCGACGACGCCCTCGCGCTCGTCGGGGAACTCTGCGCCACGGCCCAGGAGAGGGGCCGGCGTTTCGGCATCAAGCTGTCGAACACACTCGCCAACGCCAACGACGGCACGAACCTCCCGGGCGCTGAACGCTATATGTCCGGTCGCGCCCTCTTCCCCATCACGCTGCGCCTCGCGGCGAAGGTAGCCGGAGCCCTCCCCGATCCGGGCATGCGCATTTCCTATTGCGGCGGAGTCTCGGCGCTCAACGCGGCAGACCTGATCAAGGCCGGCCTGGGTCCCCTCACCCTCGCCACCGACATTCTCAAGCCCGGCGGATATCTGCGCCTCGCGCAGATCGCGAGGGAGGCATCGGGAGCCCTGCCCCTGCCGCTCGAGGCCGGAGCCACCGACGCGGCGGCCCTGGAGTCCCTTGCCGCGGCCGCGCTCGAAAGGCCGGAATACCGCAAGGGCTGGAAATCCGGAACGGTCTCCATGGCCGGCAAGCTGCCTCTGCACGATTGCTTCGCCGCTCCCTGCGTCGAGGCCTGCCCGGTGAACCAGAAGGTGCCGGCCTATGTCGCGGCCCAGGGCGCGGGCCGGAGCGAAGAGGCTCTCGCCGCGATCCTTTCCGACAATCCCCTTCCCCACATCACCGGCCTGCTCTGCGACCATGTCTGCCAGGAACATTGCTCCCGGCTGGACTACGAAGGCCCGGTGAGGATCCGGGACATGAAGCTCGCCGCGGCCAGGGCCGCGACCATTCCGGCCGTTCCCCTGCCTCCCGAAATCTGCGTCAAAGGCGGGAAGACCGCGGTGATAGGCGCCGGACCCGCCGGACTGGCCTGCGCCTTCCACCTCGCCTCGGCCCGCCACGAAGTCAAGGTCTTCGACGCGGGTCCGGCGCCGGGCGGAGTACCGGCCAACATCATCCCCCGGTTCAGGATCGCCCGGGAGGAACTCGCCCTCGACATAGACAGGATAGCCTCCCTGGGCGTCGAATTCGAATTCGGGCGGAGGATCGCCTCCCTCGGGGATCTGAGGCGCGAAGGCTACACGAGCTTCTTTGTCTGCACGGGAGCCGATTCAGCCAAGGCGCTCGAACTCAAAGGTTCGGGCGTCGAAATCATGGACGCCCTGGAATTCCTGAAGCGCTTCGGCGCCGATGGCCCTGATGCCTTCGAGGGACTGGGCCACGTCGTCGTCGCTGGAGGCGGCAACACGGCCTGCGACGCCGTGAGGGCCGCCGCCCGCGTGCCCGGGATCAAGTCGGTGAGTCTTTCTTACAGGAGAACCCGCAGGGAGATGCCGGCCGATCTCGAGGAACTGGAGAATGCCCTCCGGGAAGCCGATGCCCTGAAGGCCGGCGACGGCGCCTCTCCCGGCAGGGGAGAAAGCCTCTTAGAACTCTCCCTTCCCGAGGAGGCCGGGAAGGGCACCCTCATCCTCAGGAGAATGGCGCTCGGGGAGAAGGACGCCTCGGGACGGCGCTCCCCCCAGCCCACGGCAGAGACCTTCTCGCTGCCCTGCGACCTTCTCGTGGCGGCGATAGGGGAGAGTCCCGACAGGAAACTTTTGGAAGGCTTCGGGATAAGCCTAGGAAAGGACAAGCTGCCGATCGCCGACGCCTCGACCATGGAAACCGAACTCAAGGATGTCTATGTGGGCGGCGACGCGAGGAGAGGACCATCGTCCATCATCTCCGCCGAAGCCGACGGCAGGGCGGCCGCGAAGGCCATCCTGTCCGGGGAAGGATTTCTCTTCCCTCAACCCGACTATAGGGTCCCCCATCCGGACTGGCGGAAGCTGGCGGCGAGGGGCGAGATCATCCTGCCCCTGGACCCGGAAGATCCGGGATTTTCCGCCCGCGAGGCCGAGCGCTGCCTGGCCTGCGATTCGGCATGCCTGCGCTGCGTGGAAGTATGTCCCAACAGGGCCAACATGTTCATAGAGACGGGGCTGCCCTTTTCCCAGGACGCGCAGATCCTTCATCTGGACAGGCTCTGCAACGAATGCGGCAACTGCGGATTCTTCTGTCCATGGGAGGGAGAGCCCTTTTCCGGGAAGGCCACGCTTTTCGACGGACAGGAAGATCTCGATGCTTCCAGGAACGCCGGGTTCGCCTTCGTGGTCGAGGGCGGCCTCCCCTGGCTCGCGCTGCGGCCCGAGATAGGCGCTCCCGCCTTCAGACTCGATTATGCATCCTGGAACGGAGCCGCAACCCCCGCCCCGACGTCCCGGATGGTGGCCCTCGCGCGCGAAGTGTACCGGCGCCATCCCTACCTCCTGGAGGAAGCGCGATGATCCTCTTCGAAAATGTCAGGCTCCTTTCCTTCAACCCTCCCTCGGTCTCGGAGGAAACCGATCTTGTCGCCTATGGGCCGAAGGAGGGAGGGGCGAATGCCGGCACGATAGCGGCCATCGGAAGAAATCTCGGGGCTGGGTATCCGCGGGCCGAACGGGCCGGTTCCGGCGGCTATCTTTCGCCCGGACTGGTCTGCTCCCACACTCATCTCTACTCGGCCCTCGCGAGGGGCATCGAAGTGGCGATCGAGCCATCCAAGGATTTCACCCAGATCCTCGAGCATCTCTGGTGGAGGCTGGACAGGGCCATCGACCGGCCCATCCTGGAGGCGAGCGCCCTCGCGGGCTGCGCCGACGCCGCCTTCGCGGGAGTCACGTCCCTCGTGGATCACCATGCCGGACCTGAGGCCATAGAGGGCAGCCTCTCCGGCATACGACAGGCCTATGGAGAGGTGGGGCTTCGGGGCATCCTCTGCTACGAGACGACGGACAGGAACGGCGCCGACGGCGCGCGCGCCGGCCTTAAAGAAAACCTGCGCTTCGCGAAGGAAGTCGACGCGGCGCGCGCGCGCGGCGAGCGACCCATGATCGAGGCCGCGATAGGCGCCCATGCCGGCTTCACCGTCGGGGACGAAACGCTGGAGGGCCTGGCCGACGCGGTGAAGGCCTCGGGCAGGGGCATCCATATCCATCTCGCGGAGGACAGGTACGACGCCGTCGATTCCAGATACCGCCACGGCTTCGACCTCGTCGAGAGGCTCGATCGGGTCGGGGCTCTCACGCCCAGGGGCATCATAGGACACGGACTCTGGCTCAGCCCCCAGGAAATCGAAGTCATGAACGGGCGCGATGTCTTCCTCGCCCACAACGCCCGATCCAACATGAACAACGGAGTGGGCTACAACGCCCTTCTCCCGACGCACAGGAACGTCGTGCTCGGCACGGACGGCATGGGCGCCGACATGCTCGAGGAATTCAAGTTCGCCGTGTTCAGGCACAGGGAGTCGGGAGGTCCGTGGTGGCCTGGGGATTTCCTCGCCTGCCTGGACAGGGGCAACCGTCTCCTGGAGCGCTGCTTCGCAGCCGACTTCACGCCCGCGCCGGGAGCGGGCGGATCCGGCGCCAGTCCCGCCTCGCAGCGCTTCGCCTTCGGGGTTCTCGCCCCAGGCAATCCCGCGGACCTCGTCCTGTGGGACTACGAACCGCCCACCCCTCTGGACGATTCCAATATCGCGGGACATCTGGCCTTCGGCATGAGTTCCCGATCGGTGCGGAGCGTGGCGGTGGGCGGCCGTCTCAGGATAAAGGACAGGCAAGCCCTGTTTGACATGGAAAGAATCCAGGCGAATGCCAGGGAACAGGCAAGAAGGCTCTGGAAAAACATGGAAGGAAGGTAGACATGGACAGCGGAATCGTTCTCGCGAAAGCCAAGGAATACAGGGACTATACGGCGCGCAACCTGAGCGAGATGGTCAAGGTGCCGGGCTTCAGCACCACGGAGAAGGAGAGGATCCTCCTCCTGAAGAGACTTTGCGAGGAAGCGGGTATGGAAGACCTGCGCATCGACGGCCTGGGATCCCTCCTCGGCCGCGTGGGCAAGGGATCGAAGAAGCTGGTCTTCGACGCCCACATCGATACGGTAGGCGTCGGCGACCCGGCCCAGTGGAAGACTCCGCCCCATTCGGGCATCGTCAGGGACGGACTCGTCATGGGGCGGGGCTCCACCGACCAGCTCGGCGGCGCGGCCTCCATGATCACCGCGGCGCGCATCCTCAAGGAAATGGCGTACGACGGGGACTTCAGCGTCTGGTTTTCCTTCACCGTGCTCGAGGAGGACTGCGACGGCCTCTGCTGGAAGTATCTCATCGAGGAAGAAAAATTCGTGCCCGATTTCGCCGTTTCCACCGAACCCACTTCCTGCAGGCTCTACAGGGGGCACAGGGGGAGGATGGAAATCCAGATCGAAATCAAGGGCGTTTCCTGCCACGGCTCGGCTCCGGAGCGGGGCGATTCGGCGGCGTACAAGGCAGCCAGGGCCGCCCTCGCCATGGAAAAGCTGAACGCCGAGCTGAAGCCGGACGACGACGAGTTCCTCGGCAAGGGGACGATCACGGTATCGCAGATCAAGGTCCAGGGTCCGAGCCAGTGCGCCGTTCCCGACCAGGCCATGCTGTACTGCGACCGCCGCCTCACCTGGGGCGAGGACGACAGGATGGCCATCGCGCAGGTGGAAAAGGCCTTGAGGGAGGCCGGCGTGGACAACTTCAGCGTGAAAATGCCCGAGTACGCGCTGCCTGCCTACACGGGAAAGCTCTACAAGCAGGAACTCTACTTCCCCACCTGGAAGATAAGGGCCGACCATCCCCTCGTCCGGTCGGGAGTAGAAGCCTACGGCGAGCTCTACGGAAAGCCTCCCGTGGTGGACAAGTGGACATTC
This sequence comes from uncultured Treponemataceae bacterium, assembly GCA_964604295.1. GTDB lineage: Bacteria > Spirochaetota > Spirochaetia > Treponematales > Rectinemataceae > CAZRYP01. Next base: position 11,901 of record CAZRYP010000004.1, on the reverse strand, counting down.
TCGACGAATTGCGTGGCCATCTGCGGCCGCCACAAGATTCCCTGCATCGGATTCGGTCCCGGCGACGAAAACCAGGCCCACGCGCCCAACGAAGTCAACAGGATCGACGACCTGGAAATATGCGCCGCCTTCTACGCCGCCCTGCCCTGGTGGCTGGAGAAGCGCGCATGAGATGGTTCTATCGCTGCGATGCCTGCGGCAGAACCTACGCCATCGAACCGGGCAGATATCTCTGCGACGAGTGCGGCAAGAGGAACAAGCCGGGCATCCCCCTGGAGGGAGTCCTCGAGTGCCTCTGGGAGAAGGAGCCGGGCGAGATTCCGGACTCAGAATCCCCTCCCCTGCCTGTCGAGGCCAGGCATTTTCCCGCCCTTCCCGTGGGCGACACTCCTCTCTGGAGTCCCGAGAGGCTGAGGGAAGAGCTGGATGCCCCGAAGCTTTTCCTCAAGGACGACACCTGCAACCCTTCCGGTTCCTACAAGGACAGGGCCAGCTGGCTCGTCGCCGCCTTCGCGCGCAAGCACGGCATAAGGGAGATAGCCCTCGCCTCCACGGGAAACGCCGCGTCGAGCATGGCCTGCGTGGGAGCGGCGGCCGGGCTCAAGATCACCGTCTTCCTTCCCTCCTCGGCGCCGGCCGCCAAGAGGGTGCAGGTACTCCAGTACGGGGCCGAACTGAGGGAAGTCGACGGCACCTATGACCAGGCTTTCGACGAGTCGCTGGCGTATTCCGAGAAGACCGGCGTGCTTTCGAGGAACACGGCCTACAATCCGCTGACCATCGAGGGAAAGAAGACGGCCAGCTTCGAGATGGCGCGGGACCTGGCGCGCGCGACGTCGACAGGGCATCCTGAAGGCTCCCGTCCAAGCCACATCGCACCCGATCACGTCTTCGTGCCGACGGGCGACGGGGTCATCCTGGCCGGCGTGATCAAGGGTTTCGAGGATCTCATGAAACTCGGGCTGACCTCCAGGATGCCCGTGTTCTGGGCCGCCCAGGCCGAGGGCTCCAGCGCCATCGCGCGCGCCCTCGCGACGGGCGGTTTCGAGGCACGCCCCTCCGACACCCTGGCGGACTCGATATCCGTCGACGTGCCCCGCAACGGAAGCTTCCTCCTCGTCAAGATGAGAAAATACGGCGGCCGGGGAATCACGGTTTCCGACGAGGAGATCCTGGCCGCCCAGCGCAGGCTCTCCTCCACGTCCGGATTATTCGCCGAACCTTCCAGCGCCTGCGCCTTCGCGTGCTGGCTGAAGGCCAAAGCGGCCATCCCTCGCGAGGAATCCGTGGTGGTGATGCTCACCGGCTCGGGGCTCAAGGACATCAGGAACGCCGCGAAAGCCATGGGCGCGAGGCTCTCCTGAAGCGGTGACGAAGTATGGAAAAAAAGCGGCCATCGATTTCCGATGGCCGCTTATTTCATGAAGCGAAAATCAATGCGCCTCGCGGCGATCGGCGGGAGCATGAGACTCGCGGGCCGATCAATGCGCGCACTCATGTCCCGGCTCCCCATGGCCGGCGCAGCCCAGGCCGGAGTCGGCCAACGCGCCTTTCGCGAAAGCCTCGGCGGCCGCCTTGGCCGAACCTGAAGCCCCGCGCACCACCACGATTCCCTGGGACCCCAAAACGCGAACAGCCCCCTCGCCCATGTTGCCCGCCACGAGATGGGTGACACCCGATCTCGCGAGGACTGAGGCCACTCCCGATTTGCATCCACAGCCCGCGAGGGATGGTATGGGCTGTTCCTCGACAAGCGTATCCTTTTCGACGCGGAAAATCATAAATTCCTTGCAGTGGCCGAAATGCTCGTCGACAAGCCCGTCCTGTGATGGTACCGCTATTTTCATGACTGTTTCTCCTTGCTTCCGTATCACGATCTCGCCCCCTTCGATGCGCAGGGCTTTTCCATTCAATACCGCGTCGGCGACCTTGCGCCTGGCCGTCTCCACGATCCGGCCGAAAGTCTGCCGCGACACGCCCATGGACCTTGCAGCCGCCTCCTGATACAAACCTTCCAGATCGGCGAGCCGCAACGCTTCGGCCTCATCAAAGCCAAGAAGCACTTCCTCGAGCACCCGGGCGGGAATTCCCGCCGGCTTCATGACCCTTGCTGCTATGGGAGCACCAAGGTGACGCTCGCTTATCGGTCGTGGCATCAGCGCCTCCTATAATACTTCATGATCGGTCGCCTTGGCGGATTTCGAAGCAAGGCTCGAAACGGCCAATTCCATCTCAAAGGCCATCCTGTCGGCATCTTTCCGCGCCGCTTCCGGGAGTTTGGACCAGCGTATCGAACGCGCCTGTGCCACTTCTTTTCTCCAGGGAAGACTCGCAATGAGCGGGAGTCCAAGGCGATTCCCGCCATTCGAACTTCCATCGTCAAAAAGCGTGACCTCTTCGCCGCAGGAAGGACAGACCATCGTCCTCATATTCTCGATGATCCCGAGAACGGGAGCCTTCATCATGGTAGCCATTTTGATGGATTTTGTCACGATCATCGATACATAGTCCTGCGGCGTGCCGACGACGACGATGCCTGCGAAAGGTATCGTCTGAAATGCCGTGAGGGCTATATCGGATGTCCCCGGAGGGAAATCGACGATGAGGTAATCCAGATCGCCCCAATCGGTATCCTCCCAAAACTGCTGGAGAGCCTTTGCAAGAAGGGGACCTCTCCAGATGACGGGTTCATCCTCATGTTCATTGAATAGATTGATCGAGAGGACCTTGATGCCCTCTTCGTTGACGATCGGATAGAGCAGGTGCTCGTCCGATTCGGCCCTGAACGAATCGACGCCCAGAAGCCTGGGCAGGCTGGGTCCCGTTATATCCGCATCGAGGACTCCGACGCTCCGGCCGTGCGCAGCAAGCGATTCGGCAAGCAGCACGGCTACCGTGGATTTACCGACCCCACCCTTGCCGCTGATGACCCCAATCACTCGCTTGATCCTCGGGTTCGCTTTTTTTTCCGGAACCAATTCCATTGAATTTCTCCTTGTCAGATCGAAATGTCCATGCCGCATGAGAGCCACGAGACTCTGCCGGGTAGAATACTCTGAAGCGCCGAGAAGCCCCTGGGACCAGTACAATGTGCGCAGAAAACCGCCTTTGGCTCCAGAAGGGCAATCGTCTTCGCAATTCCGGCAAGCTCCCCATCGGCTACATCCACAAGATGGAAACCTCCGACAAGGGCTTTGATCGGTTTACCGGGAAAAGCCGCCATGGCCGCGTGCGCGATATTCAGAATGCCCCTGTGGGCACAGCCTGTCACGATCACCATTCCATCCTTCTCGTCGAAGACCAGCGAGAGTTCATCGTTAAAATCATCGAGTTTTTCTCCCCCGTCCTGAATCACCCGAAAACGGGCCAAGGGTTCCGTTCCATCCATATTTTCCGCGGGTGGAAGAATATAGGCGCTCGTACCCAATTTTTCAATCGCACTGACAAGCATGGGAGAGGGTGAATGTCCAGGCAATGCCGCTGATGTCAGACCGATGTCATTCAAGTGGTTCCCGTTTCTGGCTCGCCGTGGCGCATCGAAGCCTTGGCCGGCGAAAAGAGGCGGCGTGAGGGCAGCGAGCTTGTCGTATAGGACTTCAAGCCCTCCCCCGTGATCATAGTGGCCATGGCTCAGGACAACCGCATCCAGGAGGGACAAATCGATCCCCAAGGCTTCGGCGTTGGAGATAAACGCATCGGTCTGCCCCGCATCGAGAAGCAGCTTCATGTCAGCCGTTTCAATATAGAGGGACAGTCCATGTTCCCCGCGAAAGCCGCGTTTCGGGCAATAGTCATCCATGAGAGACGTTATTGTCATAAGCTCATAATGAAGATTATTTGCACATAAGTCAAGCAGGTATAGCATTTGCAATGTCTACAATGCCCTGATTACCTCAAATCTTGGGTTTTCTCAAACCCATTGCCTGGGAAAACCCATTCTTTATTTCTTGTACCCATTTCCTATCGCGGAGAGCACGACAGCCTTCTCTAGCTTCTTCGTGCAGAAGAACCAATCGTGGCAGGTAACTCCCTCCTGCTTGCCTTCCATCCTTTCCTTGGCGACACCGCAGGATCCTGCTGTCGGCACGATGGCATCATCGCCAGGACGCCAATCGGCGGGGGTAGCCACGCCAAAGGCATCGGCAGTCTTCAGAGCTTGGACGACACGGATGAGCTCGTCGAAATTTCTCCCGAGAGAGAGCGGATAATAGATGATTGTCCTTATGATTCCCTTGGGATCTATGACGAAGACAGCGCGGACGGCCTTTGTGGTCGCCTCGCCTGGTTGGATCATGCCGTATTTCTTCGCAACCTCCATGCTGATATCCTCGATGAGGGGAAACTTGACCTCGACGTTCTTCATGCCCTTGTAATCGATCTTGTCCTTGATGGTTCTCAGCCAGGCTATATGACTGTAGAGACCATCGACGGAAAGACCGACGAGCTTGCAGCCAAGCTCATCGAATTTCGGCTCGAGCGTCGCGAAGGTCATGAATTCGGAGGTGCAGACGGGGGTGAAGTCAGCCGGATGGCTGAATAGGATCACCCAATTTCCCGCATACTGCTCGGGAAATTTGATTTCGCCCTGGGTGGTGACGGCTGTGAACGAGGGCGCTTTCTCGCCGATGCGGGGCATGGCTTCGGCTTTGGCTTCAATAAAGTTTTCCATAAGGGCAACTCCTTATATGGTATAATAATAGATCGCTGCTAGGGAAAAGTGCCATCCAGCACTTCGCCTTGAAACAGCGTCATTCAATACTTATTATGATCATATGCTAATATATTATTAATTTTCCGCTTTGTCAAATTTCTGTTTTTTCAGGCATTTGACAATTATCGAAGGTGAGCATACGCTGATTTCAATCACAGGGGGAAACCATGGGAGACACGTTGAGAATCGGCATCATCATCTGTGATCGTTATAAAAATTGCGCGGGAGGAAAATGCTTTCGGGCGCTCAGGAACAGGGAAGGCGCATTCTCGGCTTACAGGGACTTGGATGTGGAAATCGCCGGCTTCACGAGTTGCGGGGGCTGCCCGGGAGGAAACATTGAATATGCCGGAGAGGAGATGGCGAAGAACGGCGTCACCGTCATTCATCTCGCCACGGGCTTTCTCGTCGGCTACCCGCCTTGCCCAAGCATCGATCATTTTGTTCAGTTCATGGAAGAGCGCTTCAGGCTGAAAGTCATCATCGGTACCCACCCGGTTCCCGCCAAATATCTCGCGATCCACGAACGCCTCGGAACATGGAAGGCGCCGGAGTGGAAATCGCGACTAGCGCCTGTCATTTCAGACGAGAAAACGCGAGCCACCTACGATTGATCTCCTGTAAGACCTAGCTTCGGCATATCCCTCCAGGTAAGAAAACCTTGAAAAGCCTTGACATATTATGAGCATATGCCTATTAGCATTAGCTATTTATGGCAAGCATGCGCCGTTGGCGCAATCAAATTTGTCCAATATGGAGGCTGATATGCCTAATTGCAATGGAAGAGGACCTGAAGGGACCGGGCCGATGACGGGAAAAGGGCTTGGCCTATGTGGCGGCGCAGCGGTGATGAGCCCGCGCAGTGGACATGGCATGGGCAATGGCATGGGTCGAGGCAATGGCCCTGGCTGCGGTTTCGGGCTAGGCCACAGCCGCGGGCTGGGCAGGGGAACCGGCTGGTTTTCCATCGGATACGACGATACTACCTCAGGCGCAGATCTGACCGGCGCTCTTCAGCGGAAGAGGGTTTTTCTCCTGGCTGAACTCGGCAGGACCGAAGCCCTCCTTGGCGTCAAGCCCATGGGCGAAGCATCTCGGACAGACAAAGAAGCGGAAAAGTGAGCGAGCCGCGGGCGGTAGTGATTGCCGTCGCCAGCGGCAAAGGCGGCACCGGCAAGACGACGGTGGCCGCCCATCTTGCCCTCGCGTGCTCCCGCTCCCTCAAGACAATGCTCGTCGACCTCGATGTCGAGGCGCCCGATGTCACTGGCTATTTTCCGGCTGCCACGCCTTTGGAAAAACCGGCACCGGTTACGGTTGCCGTCCCAGTGCTCATGAAGGAGCGTTGCATAGGCTGCGGGATTTGCGCCAAAGCCTGTCGCTTCGGGGCGATCGTCGCCATCGGCGGAATCGTCACCATAAGCGGCGATTTCTGCAAAGGCTGCGGGCGCTGCGTCTCGATCTGCCCAAGCTCGGCGCTGGGCGAAGTTGCTGTAACCGTAGGCCATACTTCTTCCTTCATCGCAGGAGATCTCCGTATTCTCGAAGGGCGGATGGAAGTAGGCGACATACGATCCACCGCCGTCATCGAGGCGGCGAAGCGACGGGCTGCCGCATACAACGTGGAGATCCAGATTTGGGATTGCCCTCCTGGAGTCTCATGTCCGGCTACCCATTCGGTCGAGGGCGCAGATTACGTGATTCTCGTCGCGGAACCCACGGCATTCTCCCTCCATGACCTCAACGCGGCCTTGAAGCTGACGAAAAGCCGTGGCATACCGACTGGAGTCGTCATAAACAAGGACGGCTTCGGAAGCGCCGATGTCTCTGTATTCTGCCACGAAAGGGCTGTACCCGTGATCGGGCGCATCGCCTTTCTGCATTCGCGAGCGGAGTCCGGGGCTTCGGCTCTGCTATGGAACAGTGATGCCACTTTCATGAGCGAACTGGACCGGATCATTGCCTCCGTTCTGGATGGCATTTCACGGGTGGCTTCGGCATGACTACGGTGAGTGTGGCGAGCGGAAAAGGCGGAGCGGGCAAGACCTCGATCGCCGCTGTCCTGGCCATGGCGATCGCGGCCGAATCAGGAGAGAAGTGCGTCTTCGCAGACTGCGACGTGGATGCCGCCAATGGCGCGATCGCCCTCAACGCATGGGAAAGTGAACGCTCCCCCTATTTTGCGGGACCTGGGTTTTCCATCACAGCCAAGGCCTGCGACGCCTGTGGACGCTGCATCCTGGCATGCCGCTTCGACGCGATCCGGAAATCGGCTGATGGACAATCCTGCGCTATTGTGCCCGAACTCTGCGAACGCTGCGGCGCCTGCATGGATAGCTGTCCCGGGGGAGCTGTCGCCATGCGTGAAAAGCAAGCCGGCGAATTCTTAGTCTCGAGTACGGCGCGGGGGCCGACACTGGTACACGCCGAACTTGAACCGGGAGAGGATACGAGCGGCAAGCTGGTCCGGGTCGTCCGCAATCGCGCCGAGCAGGAAGCCTGCGAACACGGCATCATCGTGGTAGATTCGGCTCCCGGGATCGGTTGTCCCGTCATTGCCTCGCTGAGCGGCACCGACCTTGTCATAATTGTCGTGGAAGCCAGCGCATCGGGCATCAGGGACGCGCGGCGGTTGATCGAACTCGTCGATTCCATGAAAAGAAAGGCTGTCGCCATCATGAACAAGACTGGACTCAACGCCGATATGGACTCCAGAGCCCGGACCATGCTCGCGGAAGCCGGCATCCCACTCGCCGGCGAAATTCCCTTCGATCCGGCGCTGAGGGCTTTCGAGGAGTCGGGGAGCGCGTGGTGTTGTCTTGAAGGAGAGACAGGAGATCGTGTCGCGGGCACTATCGAGGCGGTCCGGGGAGTGGTTTCGGCAATACAGCATAAAAAGCCAAGTACCGCGATTTAAAAGGAGAAGCCATGAAATACGCATTGCCTACAGATGACGGAAGAACCGTGGGGAAGGTTTTCGGTCGAGCAAAAAGTTTCGCGTTTTACAATGACGCTGACTCGAGTTACGTGATTGTCGCGAACGAAGGCGCCAAAGCCGAACATGGCGCCGGAACTGGGGCCGCAGCCTTCCTCGCGGAGAAGGGGATCAATGTTCTCATCGCTCCGGAGTTTGGCCCAAAAGCTGAAGCGTCGCTGATCGCCGCCGGGATCCACATCAAGATCACGGACGCGGGCAAAGATTTGGGAGAAGCTATGGCGGACATTATCGCCACTTTAAAATAGAATGAAAGCAGGAGATCAGGATGAAAATCGCTATTCCTCTCGTCAATGGGGTACTTTCAAGCCATTTCGGCCATTGCGAATGTTTCGCCATCATCAACAAGGACCCGGCCGGTAAAGTTTTTCTCTCAAATGAGGAGGTCATGCCTCCTCTCCACGAACCTGAACTCTACCCTTCCTGGCTTGCAAATAGAGGCGTCACCCATGTTATCGCCGGCGGCATGGGCGAAAACGCCATCAATCTTTTCCTCCAATATAATATCGAAGTCGTCGCGGGGGTACCTGGAGAGACGCCAGAAAAAATCGCAAAAAAATTCCAGAAGCACTCACACATCTCCCAGAAAAACCATTGGATGCCTTGATCCTATTTTTTATGCTTCATCGAGAAGCATTTCTCGAAGAAGTGAAGGAAGCCATGGATTTATTATAAGCATATGCTTATTTTATATTTGCCATACTGAAAATGTATAGTGTGCGTCGTTGACGCACTTCATAACTTTTCTGCTCGGAGGCATATATGCCCAATTCTGATGGGAGCGGTCCTGCCGGTACTGGCAAGAAAACAGGCAAAGGGCTGGGACCTTGCGTAGGCGATCCCGTGGAAACCCCTGCCCGCGGCCGAAATCACGGGTCCCGGAAGGGTCATGGTCATGGGAATAATAGTGTTGCTGTATCCTTACCGAACGATAGCAAAAATACCAAGGAAAATAAAGTTAAACAACCATAAACTAGAACTAAGCCAATTGTCAGATGGATAGTACTTTGGACTTACATCGGAAACAACCTGGCTTATACTCATAGATATGAAGCACCACGTTTTCTTCATTGCATTGCTTGGACTGGCATCTCTCGCCTTGAACTCGGCCTTCGCCGCCGATCCCGCGAACATCGAATACGCAGGGATACTCTGGGGGCTTCGACAGACAGCGGGACCCGTCGATCCCGGGCCCAATACCTTCAGCAATGCAATCGACCAGGTGTGGATCGATGACCTGGGAAGGCTTCACCTCACGATAACCCAGAGAGGCGGAGTGTGGACTGCCTCGGAACTCATGGCCAAGAAAGACGCTGGTTACGGAACGTACCAGTTCGACATCGATGGCTCGGTGAGGAACCTCGACCCCAATATCGTATTTGGCTTTTTTACCTGGGACAGAGCGCCTGAACTTTACAACCGTCCAGATGGGGCATGGCGAATGGTCTCCCCGGTTGGTTCACGGTACAGCCCTACGACAAGGCAGGCAATCAATACTCCTTTGATCTGCCAGCGGCATCCTTCTATAGATTTTCGATGCGCTGGGAAGCGAAATCGATCTCTTTTACCTGCGAGGCGGACGGCAAGCCTGTCGCTTCATGGAACTATATGGGCGCGGTTCCCGATCCGGGGCGCGCAAGACTTCGCATCAACCTCTGGCTGTTCAGGGGGAAAGCTCCTTCCACCCAAGGCCCGCATGTGGTCATTCTCTCCAATTTCAGCTATGCGCCGATGAAATAAAGTCCGCCAGGCACCGCTGTAAAAAAAGGAAATATCATCGTATAATGGACGGACCGCGCTTGCGGGCCGACGCCATCCGCGTCCCCGCCGCCACAAGAGACCAAGGAGCCAGCGATGATCGATTTGACGCTGAATGAAGCACAGAGAAAGAAGAATATCCAGAGATGCAGGGAAAAAGGCATCCTCCTCCCCACCTATGCCCAGATGCGGGATCCTTCGAAGATTCCCGAATCGGTGAAGAAGGAACTGTCCGGCATCGGTCTCTGGGACGTCCATCCCCGCAATCTTTTCCGCGTCAACTGGCACAACGCTCCCGTCGAAAAGGGCGGCGGATTCGGCGGCGTCAACTACCTCGAGATCCCCCGCTCCATCACCGGCACGAAGGCGAGGATCATCGGTCTCGTAGGCAAATGGTTCCCCACCGGCGCGCACAAGGTCGGGGCTGCCTATTCCTGCCTCGTCCCCGAACTGGTCACGGGCCGCTTCGATCCGACCACCAAGAAGGCGGTCTGGCCTTCCACGGGCAACTACTGCCGCGGAGGCGCATATATTTCCAGGCTCCTCTCCTGCCCCAGCATCGCCATCCTCCCCGCGGGGATGAGCCGTGAACGCTTCGAATGGCTGAAGACCATGGCCGAGGAAGTAATAGCCACCCCCGGCTGCGAATCCAACGTCAAGGAGATCTTCGACAAATGCATTGAGCTCGAAGCCACCCGCCCCGACGCCGCGATATTCAACCAGTTCGACCAGCTCCCCAACCACCTCTGGCACTACCAGGTCACGGGACCGGCCATGGAGGAAGTCTTCCGCAAGGTGGCCAGGCCCGGCGACCAGATCTCGGGCGCAGTCCTTTCCTCGGGTTCGGCCGGCACCCTCGGGGCGGGATCCTACCTGCGCGACCATTTCATCGGCGCCCGCGTCGCGGTGGCCGAAGCCCTGCAGTGTCCCACCATCCTCGAAAACGGTTTCGGCGATCACCGCATCGAAGGCATCGGCGACAAGCATATTCCCTGGATCCACAATCTCCGCGATACCGACATGGCCGTCGGCGTCGACGACGAGCTGCCGATACGCTTCATCCGCCTCTTCAACGAAAAAGCGGGCCGCGCCGCCCTCGTCGAGGCGGGAGCAGACCCCGAAGCGGTGGCGAGGCTGGACCTCCTCGGAATCTCCGGCGTGGGAAATCTCATCGGCGCTATCAAGATGGCCAAATACTACGAGATGGACGAGCACGACGTCGTCTTCACCATGTTCACCGATTCGATGTCCATGTACCAGTCCAGGTTGGACGATCTCAACGCCGAACGCGGTCCCTACGGGCAGCGCCAGGTGGACAGGGACCTGGACAGGCTCGCCGGAATCTCCGTCGACCATGTCCTCGAGTTGAGCCAGGTGGACAAGCGCCGCATCCACAACCTCAAGTACTTCACCTGGATCGAGCAGTTGGGCAAGCCGCTCGACGAGCTCAGGGCACAGTGGGACGACCACCGCGGCTACTGGGGCGACCTGCGCGGACAGGTAGCCGCCCTCGACGCCCTCATCGACGATTTCAACGCCGAGGTGCTGCGTTGATCCTGCTGCGGGACTGCTTCAGGGCGCTGACGGCCGATGCCGAACTCTCCGGCGTCGACATCCTCGTCGAAGGAAATCGCATAACGCGGATAGGCAGGAACCTGCCCATTCCCGCTGGAGCCCTGACCATCGACGCGTCGCGCCATGTCGTCATTCCCGGTCTCGTCAACACCCACCACCACTTCTACCAGACATTGACCCGGAACATGCCGGCCGTACAGAACGCGAAGCTCTTCGACTGGCTCGTCTATCTCTACGAAATCTGGAAGCATCTCGATCCCGAGGCCGTCTACTGGTCCTCCATGCTCGCGTTGGCCGAGCTCGCCAAGACAGGCTGCTCCCTCACGACCGACCATCATTACCTCTATCCCTCGGGATTCGCGGAAGACATCCCGTCCCTGCAGTTCAGGGCGGCGGCGGACATAGGCTTGCGCTTCGCGCCTACCCGGGGCTCCATGAGCCGTTCGAAGAAGGACGGCGGCCTGCCTCCCGACTCCGCGGTCCAGGACGAGGATGGCATCCTCGCCCACAGCGAGGAGACAATTCAGCGCTACCACGATCCGGCCCCCGATTCGATGAGGAAGATAGCCCTCGCCCCCTGCTCGCCCTTTTCCGTCTCCGAGAAGCTGATGAGGCGCTCGGCCGAACTGGCCCGCCGCCATGGCGTGCGCCTTCACACCCATCTGGCGGAAACGGCGGACGAGGACGATTACTGCGTCAGGATCTACGGCCGCCGACCCTTGCGCCTCATGGAGGACTGCGGCTTCATAGGCCCCGACGTGTGGTTCGCCCACGGCATTTTCTTCGACGACGGGGAGCTCGATCTCCTCGCGAAAACGAAGACGGGCATAGCCCACTGCCCTTCCTCGAACATGAGGCTGGG
>CAZRYP010000003.1:0-29696 GCA_964604295.1 uncultured Treponemataceae bacterium | reverse complement strand
CCTTCCAGGGGCTGAAGAGCTTCTACGACCCCCTCATCGAACCCGGCACCACGGGCAAGCTCGTTCCCGCCCTCGCCGAGAGCTGGACCGTGACGGCCGACGGCCTCACCTGGACCTTCAAGCTCAGGCAGGGCGTCGTCTTCCACAACGGCCAGGCATTCAGCTCCAAGGACGTCAAGGCTACCTTCGACAGGATCAAGGCCGAAGCCGTCGCCTCCCCCAAGAAGAGCGAGTTCGCGCCCATCAAGACCATCGCGACCCCCGACGCCTCCACCGTCGTCTTCACCCTCGCCTCTCCCTACGCTCCCCTCCTCGCCAGCCTCGCCTCGGGCTGGGGCGCCATCCTTCCCTCCGGCCTCATCGAGTCGGGACACAACTTCGCCTCCGAACCGGTGGGCACGGGCCCCTTCAAGTTCGTGAAGTGGGTGCGCGACAACAAGATCACCATGGCCAGGAATGACCATTACTGGATCAAGGGACTGCCCAAGCTCCTCGCCGTCGAGTTCAACATCGTCCCCGAGCGCGCCGTCCAGATCCAGGGTCTCCTCTCCGGCGCCATCGAGGCCGTCGAGTTCGTGGATCCTGAGGATCTGCCCCAGCTCCAGGCCAATTCCAAGGTCGCGATCAAGAAAGAGCTGACCTCCCTCATCATGGTCATGGCCATGAACAACTCGAGGCCCCCGCTCAACGATCTCCGCGTCCGCCAGGCCGTCAACTTCGCCATCGACAAGCAGCTCGTCCTCGACGTGGCCTACGGCGGCGGCAAGGTGGGCTCGACCTTCATGGACACCGGCAACGCCTACTACACGGACTTCACCAGCCTCTATCCCTACAATCCCGAGAAGGCCAAGCAGCTTCTCAAGGAAGCGGGCGTCGGAAACAAGGAATTCACGATCCACGCTCCCCAGAACTATCCCCTCCACGTGAAGGCCGCGGAGCTCTATCAGCAGATGCTCGAGAAAGTGGGCATGAACGTGAAGATCCAGCTCGTGGACTGGTCGACCTGGCTCTCCTCGGTCTACTCCGGCGGGAACTATGACTTCACCGTCGTGGGCCACACCGGCAAGCTCGATCCCGACGGGACCCTGGCCGGCTATGGGACGGGCAAGTACGTGAAGTGGATCAATCAGCCCGTGGCCGACATGCTGAAGAAAGCGGTGACCATCTCCGATTTCGCGGCCCGCAAGAAGCTCTATACCGATGCCCTCGAAATCATGGCCAAGGAAGTTCCCTTCGTGTATCTCGGAACCTCCTATCGCTATGTGGCGACGAGATCCAATGTTGTCGAGTTCAGGATGACCCCGAACATCGACACCTTCGATTTCAGGTGGACAGAGCTGAAATAAATGATCGTGACCCGTAAATCCCAGAGGATCCTGTTCTCGCTCGCGATCCTCTTCCTTCTCGCCCTCGGGGTGGCGGCCGTGGCCGCCCCCCTTGTGGCGCCCTACAAGCCCACGGAGCAGTACCTGACCAAGCGCTTCCACGCGCCGGGCCTGGAAAATCCCCTGGGCACCGACAACTTCGGCAGGGATGTGCTCAGCAGGATCATCTACGGATCCAGGTCGGCCCTCATCGTCGGCATCGTGACGGTCACGCTCGCGCTGACCATCGGAGCGACGATAGGGCTCCTGGCGGGGCTGGGATCGCGAGGACTGGACAGCACCCTCATGCTGTTCATGGATTCCATCCTCTCCTTCCCGACCATCCTGCTTGCCATCACGGTCGTGTCCTTCCTGGGATATGGCCTGGTGCAGGTGATGCTCGCCCTGGGGATAATATCGAGCCCCGTCTTCGCCAGGCTGGTGCGGGCCGAAACCCTGTCGATAAAGACCGAGGGCTACGTCGAGGCGGCCCGCGCCCTGGGCACTCCCGTCATCAAGATCGTGTTCAAGCACATCGTCCCCAATCTCCTGGGCAAGGTCGTGGTGCAGTGCTCCATCGTCTTCGCCCTCTCCATCGTCATCGAATCCTCCCTCTCCTACCTGGGCGTCGGCACTCAGCCTCCCCAGGCCAGCTGGGGTCTCATGCTCAAGGATGCGCGCAATTACCTCGTCCAGGCTCCCTGGATGGCGGTCTATCCGGGCCTCTGCCTGGCCCTGACCGTCCTGGCCTTCAACATCATAGGCGACACCCTCTCCGAGCGCCTGAACCCCAGGCTCACCGGATCGTCATGAGAATCGGCCTCATCTCCGATATTCATGTGGACATCAACAGGATAGACGGCCGCGAGATCATAAGCGATCTCCTGGCCGCCGAATCCCGCCGCCGCGGCCTGGACATCCTCCTCGTCGCGGGCGACCTTTCGAGCGACTACAGGCTTACCCTGGCCACCGTCGACCGCCTCGCGCATAGCTCGGGCGCCCGGGTCCTCTTCATACCGGGCAACCACGACATCTGGAACGAACGCCATCCCGAGCTCAAGGCCTGGGACACCTACAACGCCCTCTTGGCGCATCCCTCCAACCTCGCGCGTGGGCCCGTCCTCCTCGACGGCAACTGGGCCATCGCCGGCGACCTGGGATGGTACGACTTTTCCTACGGAGATCCTTCCTTCACTTTCGAGGATTTCGACAGGATGAAGTACGGGGAGAGGACCTGGCAGGACAAGATAAAGTCGATCTGGGACAGGGGCACGCTCGACGTGCACAGGATGTTCGTGGAAAGGCTGGGCAAGGCTCTGGACACCCTCGAAGGAAGGCAGATCCTCCTGGCCACCCATGTCGTCCAGGTGCCCGAGTTCACGGTACGCCCCCCCGACGCCATGTGGAAATACTTCAACGCCTTCCTGGGAAGCCCCGATTACGGGACCCTCTGCCAGGAGCGCGGCGTCACGCTCGCGGTCTGCGGCCACGTGCACTACCGGAGGACGGTGAGGAAGGGCGACACCGAATTCGTCTGCCCCTGCCTGGGCTACGTGACCGAATGGCCCGCTCCCCCCGATCCCGCGAGGGAGATAGCCCGGACCCTGGCCGTCTACGAGCTGGACGCGACGGGCGCGCGCCGCCTGCCAGGCGAGGGGGCGGACGCGGAAGGCGCGACCTTAAGGCGGACAACTTCGGACTCGGCCGGCGCGGACGCGGCGAGCGCGGCTTCCTGAGTCGCCACAAAGCTTATATATAGAAAAGGCCGTCCCGAAGGACGGCCTTTCGCTCATATGATCCGAGGGCTAGAGCGCGGGCTGGGTCACCGCGTTGGCATCGAGGGTGACGGCGGTCTGGGCCAGGGCCCTTCCGTTCAGCGTCGCGCCTGTCTCAAGCACGATCTGCGTCTGGCAGAGCAGGATTCCCTTGAAGTCGGAGGTAGTCCCCAGCAGGACCTGTCCGGCCACCTGCCAGAATATGTTCTTGGGCAGGGCTCCCCCGCTCAAGGTGAGGATGACTCCGCTGCCTACGGTCAAGTCTTCGGCGATCTGGAAGATCCACACATCGTCGGCGCCGCCCGAGAGCGTGACGTCGGAGCTCATGAGAAGTCCGGTCCCCCACTTATAGAGTCCGGGGACGAGGGTAAGCCCGCTCGCGTCTCCTGCGCCCAGGTTGAGGAAGTCGGGCGTCACTCGCCCGGCCGCGTCGGTATAGGCGGTCTGCATGTCGCTCACGGCCGTGGTCAGGTTCGTGGGCGTGGGCGGCGTCATGTCGGCCGCGTAGAGCCTGCCGGTCACGAAGCTGGATGTGGCGAAGGTGGTGGTGGAATCGAGGGTTTCGGAAAAGCCGGTCAGGAAGCTCTGTGCGGCTGGGCTGACTCCGACATGTCCCGTGACGGCCGTGGTTCCCGTGGTCGAGACGGCGGATTTCGCCAGGATGACATAATTGCCCGAAGTGCCGAGGTCGACAGGGTCGGGGCTCGCGGATACCGTGGCTCCGGTGGTGAAGGTCCAGGTCTCGGCGGCGGCCAGCGCGTTGGCTGCCATGTCCTGGGCGCCTGTGGTGATCGTGGCGGTATAGAGGGTGCCGCTGGCCAGGGTGGATGTGGGGCTGAAGGCGGCCGTGGTGCCGGCCTCATTCAGGGCTACCGTTCCGGCGACGGCTGTCGTTCCGGGACCGGTCAGGAGAAAGGTGCTGCCGCTGATGCTGGCCGCCGCCATTTTTTCGCTGAAGGTGGCGGTGACGTATCCGTTGAGCACGATACCCGTCGCGTCGTCCGACGGCGAGGTCGAACTCACGGTGGGAGCGGTGAGATCGTCGATCACGGGATCGGTGACCGGCGAAGCGCAGCCGACCGCGAGGCCGACGAGAAGCAGGGTGAAGAAAAAGGCTTTGAAGAATTTTTTCATGGAATTTTTCCTTGATTGAGAGGCTTTGCGGTGATGCGACTGTAAATGGCCATACCCTTGGCTGCATCGGCAGGAACTTTGCGGGAAGCGATATACGATAAGCCCGGCGCGCCGGGCGGAAACCACTATGGATTCATCGGGAATTCGCGGCTCGCGTTTCCTCGATCCAGTCCACCAGGGACAGCTGCTGGCCGGGAGTCAGGATCTTCAGCTTTCCGATGAGGGCGTCGCGATCCACCCCGTGCGACAGGAAGACGGCGTCCAACTGGCTAATCACGTCATCGAGCACCGCGCCGAGGATGCCTTCCACGGGGCCGAAGGTTTTCAGGAGAGCGTTCCGGAGGATCAGGTTCAGCTCGTCGCGGGAAAAAATCTCGCGTATCGTGCGACGCTCTATCCTCATGAACACGTCGTACCGATCCATGATCCGCGTGATCGTCGCGCTCTGTCCTTCATTCTTCCCGCTGTCGTCGCTCTTGCGCTGGAGGTACTTGGAGAGGAGGGCGCCGAGTTTATCGTTGATGTAGATCGTGGAGCGCTTCGTCTCGCGTTCCCTTTCCGACAGATCCGTTTTCTTGGTCATGGCTCCCGTCCCGAAGAACCGGACGTCCGCTGACGCCGCGTTCTTCCTCCCTCAATGGGCTGTTGGTGATAATATACAACTATATAGTCATACAGTCAATCATTGAGACACTACCGGTCCGGGCTCAGGCCGTCCGTGGCGCCCGGACCCGAGCCGATGCCGGCGCGCACACCCGGCGTTTTATATACAACCGCGTTTTTTTCCTTGCCTGCCCGGCTCGTTGCGGTTAAGCTTGGATCATGATCGCGAAACCAATCGCCAGGGCGCGATCTGCGCGCATCCTCGCCGAATCCTGGGTGAGACCAGGCGTCGTCGCGCTATTCAGGCTGATCGCCCCCCTCTACTTCCATGCCCTCCTCGGCTTCCGCAAGGTCGAGCTGAGGCATCCGGAGCGCCTCGTCCAGGCATATCGCGACTTCTTCGGAGGCAGAACCCGCCTCCTCATAGCCTTCCGCCACCCCTACGGGGACGAAGCCCAGCTCATGGGCTACGTCATAGGAAAATTGCTCGGCAAGGAAGCCATAGCCCGGGGCGAGGCCCTCCCCCGGCGGCCGCACGCCCATTTCATCCATGGCTACGAAGTCCCCCTCTGGGCCGGCGCCTTCGAACGCTGGCTCCTCCCGCGCGTCGGGGCCGTGCCCGTCTACCATACGAAATTCGACACGCGCAGCATCGCGAAGATCCGCGCCCTGATGAAGGACGGCGACTATCCGCTGGCCCTCGCGCCCGAAGGCCAGGTTTCCTATTCCAGCGAGGAACTGCCCCGGCTCGAATCGGGGGCGGCGCGCATCTGCGCATGGTGCGTCGAAGACCTCGAAAGGGAGAACCGCCGGGAAAATGTCGTCATTCTCCCGGTTTCGGTACATCATCGCTGGGACAAGGGTTCGGAAAAACAGCTCGACAGGCTGATTTGCCTCATCGAGAGGGACTGCGGCCTGGAGCCGCCGGCCGGGGCTTCGAGGTTCGGACGCCTCTCCGCCGTGGCCGACCGGATCCTCGCGACGGCCGAAGGGCATTATTCCAGGTTTTACGGAGCCGGGTTGCCCCGCCAGGGCAATCCTTCACGTGCCGAGCGGCTCGCCGACCTCCTCGAAGCCGCCCTCTCCGCCGCGGAGGCGGCATTTCGACTGAAGCCCGACGGGGACCTCGTCAGGCGGGTCTACAAAATCCGCCAGACAGGCTGGGACAGGATATTCCGCGGGGACCTCGCCGACCTGGACTCCCTGCCGGGCCTCGAGAGAGCCCTGGCCGACCGGATCGCGGGAGAGGCTTGGCATGTCTCCCGCCACATGGAACTCGTCGATCTCGCGTTCTACCTGGATTTCGAACGCCTGAAGGAGACGGATCCCCTGGAGCTCTACATCGAGACAGCCCAGAATTACTGCGATCTCGTCGCCCGCCTCAAGGGGGGAAACATTTCGGACCGGATCGGCATCAGGGGAAAAAACGCCATCGTCGTCGTGGGGGAGCCTGTCGAGGTCACGGAGCGCCTCCGGGAGCGAGGCTTGAGGAGGAAGGCGGCCATCGAATCCCTGAACGTCGATCTACTTCGCGCCTTCGCCGAGTGCATATGGGAAGTCCGGGGCAAGGACCCGCTGCGCTAACCCGCGAAGGCGAGGCTGCAGGTATCCCTTTCCGCGGGCTGGTCCTCGCCCAGGGTCTTCGCGCCCCACAGAGTCGAGGCCAGCATCGTGACGTCATAGCTTATTTCCCAGAGTATGGTCAGATCCTCTTCATCATAGTACATGCCGAATTTCTGGGGCTCGAGATATCGTCCGTCGTATTTCACGATCTCATGGAAGTCTCCGCTGGGTAGCCTGACACAGACGGACTTGGCTGTCTTGCCCAGCCTGTAGACAAGCGCGATCGCGAAGTCCTCGCAGTCGCCGCCCCCCCTGGACTCGAACTCCATCGGGCTGGCCCAGTATTCGCCGAAATCATAGAAGTAATCCTTCGAGGCCACCTTCCGCCAGGCGCTGTCGAGGGATTCTTCCCTATAGACGTAGCCTCTGATGTTCAGCGCGAAGGGCGAACATCCCGCAAGAACAGCTCCGAGAACCATCGCCGCGACCACCGCCTTTTTCACGATCTTCTCCTGTCGGTCCTTCGACCGCAAGTTTTCTCACTCGTGTGCGTACGGTGATCTTGTAAGCCATGAAACGGGCTTTGTCAAATTAATTCCGTCGCCGCGAATTCCGTCCCTTGCCCCGCGCCGCTCTCTATATATAGATTGATATATCAATGGAGGCAGCCATGGTGCGACATGTGGATGATATCGGTCCCGTCGATATGAAAGGCAAGGGCGTCGTCGGCGTGACGAAGCAGATAGCCATCGGTCCCGCGGACGGTTACGACGGATTCCTGCGGGTCTTCACGGTGCAGCCGGGCGGCGAGAGTCCCTACCACTCCCACCCCTGGTTCCACGCCAACTACATCCTCGAAGGCGAGGGCAAGGTCGTCATAGACGGAGTCGACCACCCGATCAGGACAGGTTCGGTAGCCTACATCGAGGGCGGCAGGCAGCATCACTTCGTCAATACCGGCGCTGGTCTCCTCAAGTTCATCTGCCTTGTCCCCAAGGACGGCGATTCGTACTGAGCGCAGGATTCTTCAGCTCTGGATTATTTGGGGAGTTGACGGCATTATTGCATCATGAATCAGATCGTGGGCGAGCTTTTCCAGACCAGCGATATCCGAGTGAAGGATGCCGACAAGGCCCGGATTTTCGACATAGTCTTCAACGGCTACGCCAAGAGCAGGAAGGAAATCCTTGAGAAATACCATATCAGGCCTACCGTGCTCACCAACGCTGTCAGGGAGTTGCTTGCGGACGGCCTGATAATGGAAGAGAAGAAAGCGACTATCCATTCCGGCAGGCCGGAGATCGATCTGGTGCCTGTGCCGGATCGTCTGGCCGCCATCTGCTTCCACGCCGAATCCAGGCACCTCAAGGCTGCCCTCGTCAATCTGAAGGGCGAAATCCTGCATGAAACCGGAAGGGAATTCAGCGCTGATTCGGACGGTGACGCCTTTCTCGGTCTCTGTGGCGAGCAGATCCGCCATCTCATGACGTTGATGCCGTCGAACGCGACTCTCGCGGGAATAGGGATGTCCCTTCCCGGCAGCGTCGACACGAAGGCCAAGAGCTTCCTGTCGACATATCGATGGCCCAAGGCCAGGCAGCTGGAACTCAGAGGCTTGGAAAAGGAATTCGGCTGCGAGCTGAACGTGAGGAAGGACCTGGATTCCGTCCTGGAACACTACATGCTCAAATATCCGGAACTGGCGAAGGGGAATACGCTGCTCTTCCATTGGGGCTTCGGGGTGGGATTTGCCTTCGCCCAGAACGGCCGGAACGTGAACAGGGACAGCAGACGATTCGGGGAAGTAGGTCATACGCGTGTGGATACTGGAAACAAGAAAACCTGCATTTGCGGATCGACGGGATGCATCGAGACGGATACCGCCATATGGGCCCTTCTGCCGAGCATAAAGCGGCTCGACGCCTCCCTTATCGACGATGAGCAGATCATCACGGAATTCTGCGAATCCCACCATGAAATCGCGGCCATACCGGCGGTGAGCGAGGCGATGCGGACCATATCGCTCGCCATGATGAACATGTACCGGATATTCTTTCCGTCCCATATCCTGCTGCTCGGCCCCTTCTTCGCGGTGCCTTCCATAACCCGGAGCCTCGAGGAAAGGATCATTCTCGAGACATCCTCGACGAGCATGCCGGACCTGGATTTCAGGACGATCCATGAAGGTTATCGGGGCTGCATCTACACCAACGCGCGGCATGTGTTCGCCAGGAAGCTCGGGGAAATGCTGCGCGCCAAATTTTAAAGATTATCAGGCTCCCGTTCTCATCCTCTCGACTGCCTTCCAGTCCAGTTCGATTCCAAGCCCCGGTCGCTCGGGGATGACCACTTCCCCGTTGACAAGCTGGTGGGCTAATCCGTATGGATTGGTTCCGAGCTCCTCCCGGAAGGGATTGGGATTTATCATGCACTCGTAGGCATAGGTATTGGGCATGGCCGCGGCAAGCTGGAGCGAGGCCGCCACGCAGACGATGCCTGAAAAGCCCACATGGGGCGCGTACCTGCTGTGGAAGGCATCGGCCAGCAAGGCGATCTTCCTGCACTCCGTGATTCCGCCGGCCCTTGTCACGTCGGGCTGGACATATTTCACGGCCCCCGAGGCGATCAGGTCAGTGAACTCCGAGGCCACAAATTCCGATTCCCCTCCCGCGAGGGCGACGCCGGACTTCTTCGAAAGCCGGATATAGCCCTCCCTGTTTTCGGGAACGACGGGCTCTTCCAGCCAGACCACGTCGTAATCGACCAGACGCCTGGACAGAGCCTCGGCTTCATCTTCCGTATAGATGAAATTCACATCGGTCACTATGGCGACATCGGGACCGACCAGCTTTCTCAACTGGCTGACTCGCAGGATATCCGTCCTCAGGCCGTTCCCGATCTTTATCTTGATGATCCTGAAGCCCTGGTCCAGAAGCCTTGAGGTTGTCGCCTCCATGTCGTCGCTCACCATCACGGAGGAAGCATAGGCCGGGACCCTGTCCGAATTCCTGCCCCCAAGCAGCCTTCGGACGCTCAAGCCCGTCGATTTGCCCAGGATATCCCAGAGCGCGATATCCACGCCGGCGATGGCCTCGATGAGCATCCCCGCCGGACGGCCGTTGAGGGTCTTGCGCATGGTCGCCCAGAGAGCGTCGACGGACCAGGGATCCCGGCCTATCAGCCTGGGCGCGAAGGTCCTGTTGATCAGGTCGGCGTATGCCGTGGGGGCGAACCTCGCCAGACATTCCCCGACGCCTTCTATGCCGTCATCCGTCCTGACCCGGACAAGGCATATCGAGATTTCGGTATAGGCAGCCTGGGAGGTGCGCTGCGGCCTCTGCAGCTTGATGGTGAGCGGAAACGCCTCTACGCTTTGAATTTTCATCCTTGACTCCTGGAACCTGCCTGTAAGGGCGGCAAGGAAATTGTCCTTGACAGTACAGGAATGTCAGCCTACACTACTAATTAAATACTCTTTTAGTATTTATTGTCAAGAGAAATTTCAGGAGGCAGCCATGAAGCGTGTATTCATTGCGGTTCTCGCGACGCTCATCCTCGCTTCTGCGTCGATCGCCGGGGCGCAGGCAAGATTCGTCGTTCTGGGGCACAAGGTGCACCAGCAGGTCTCCACCGGAGGCCCGGGAGGAGACATCGTTTCGGAATGGATCAAGAAGGCCGGAGTCGGTTCCGTGGAATGGCAGACCCTCGGAAGCAACAATGAAATCCGCGACAAGCTGTTCCGAGAAGCATCCCTCCCCTCCACCGACATCCAGGTCGGCTTCGTGCTCAACACCTCCCTCACCCCCGCGATCAAGGATATGTTCGAGCCCCTGGATTCCTTCCTGGCCAGCGCGCCGATCGAGGATTTCGAGGATATTTTCCCCGGGCTTCGCGAAGCCGCGAAATTCGACGGCAAGACCTATGCCATCCCCTTCCGCCACGCGACGTCGGCACTGCATTACAATGAGGCCTATTTCGAGGAGCGGGGTATCAAGAGCCCTCCCGCGACCATCGAACAGTTGATCGAGTACATCCCGAAACTCACCTTCACACGCGCGGACGGAACGCCGGTATATGGTTTCGTGATACCGGGCAAGGGCGAAATGTACGCCAACACAGTCGATCTCGCCCGTGCCTGGGACGGCGATTTCGTCAGCATGGACTACAAGTCGTCAGCCAACAAGTACGGCATGGTGAAGGCTATTTCCACCCTGGCCGACCTGTACAAGAGAGGCTACTACCCGAAGGCTTTCACCTCCGTGGCCAACAACGATCTGAACACGTGGATGCAGCAGGGCAGAGTGGCCATGACCATCTCATCGACAGGCAGGAACACGTTCTACAACGATCCGAAGCAGTCCCTCTTCCCGGGCAAGATCAAGACCATACCGATTCCCGCCTCCAGCGAGATCATGTCGAAATACAAGGTAGCTCCAGCCAAGACGGAATTCTGGTGCATGGTCATTCTCAAGAACGCCAAGAACAAGGCGCAATCCTGGGATTTCATCAGAACCCTCAGCACCAAGAATTCCACGCTCCGGGCCGCTCTGAACGGTAACGGTCCGATCAGGGCATCCACCTACAACGACAAGTCATTCCAGACCATGGTGCCCTACTGGAAAGCTGAAAAGGATGTCCTGGACGTGGCCAGGGTCGCCATGCCGGCATTCGACAACGCCACGCAGGCCGCCGATCTTTTCAATGAGTACGCGCAAGCCGCCATCATCGGCAACATGAAGGTGCAGGACGCAATGGACAGGCTGGCTTCCGAAGTCGAGAAACTTCTTCCCAAATAGGCGGATTCCGATGGAAACGGATGCCGGACGGGACGATCGCGTAGATCGATTCCATCCGGCATCCATCATCGGATGTGGAGTTCCCCCGTGAAAAAGCAATCCATCAAGGCAGGCAGCAGGCTTGCCTTCTTCTTCGTCGGGCCGGTGCAGATCGTCCTGACATTGATAATTCTCATCCCCATACTCATGACGCTCGTGCTGAGCTTCCAGAATTATACTTATGGGAAGCCCGCCTCCTTCGTGGGCCTGAAGAATTACCTGCAGATCTTCGCCGACAGGAACTTCAAAAGAGCGCTGATCAACAACATCGTTTTCGTGAATCTCGTGGTGTACGGCGAACTGTTGCTGGGTTTCGGCCTCGCCGTCTTTTTCAAGAGAAAACTGGCATTCAAGAAATTTTCCATAGCCATCGTGATGGCGCCCTATGCGGTGAGCACGGTGCTTGGAACCCTGATGTGGCGCTTCCTGCTCGAACCCGACATCGGGATGCTGAACGGACTGCTGCGCGCCCTTTCCTTCGGCCAGCTGGAATGGACGACAAAACCCCTCCACACCTTTGGGGTCCTCATTTTCCTTTCGATCTGGCTGAATGTGCCCTTCACCTTCCTCACGCTCTACAATTCCCTTCTTGGGGTCCCTACAGACCTGTTTGAAGCCGCAAAAGTGGATGGGGCTTCGCCAGGCCAGGTGTTCCGGTTCATAACATTGCCTTCCATCATGCCGGCGATACTCATTTCGCTGATGTTCAGGTACATCTTCGCCTTCAGGACATTCGACATCGTCTGGATACTGATCCAGGGCGGCCCGTTCAGGTCGACGGAACTGCTGTCCATCTATCTCTACAGACAGGCCTTCAGCTACTTCAACTTCGGCGTGGCCTCGGCGGTCTCCTGGATAATGGTGCTCGTGACCATCCTCATGGGCGCATATTATTTCCGCGTGCTCTATACAAGGATGTTCAAGAATGAAACCTAGAAAGCTCGTCCAGGCCGGCGGCAAGTACCTGCTCCTCGCCCTTATCCTCCTCTGGTCGGGAGCTCCCATACTCCTGGTCGTGCTCTCCTCCTTCAAGGATGCGCGGTATATCTTCGAGTTCCCCCCCAGGATATTCTTCACGCCGACATTCGAGAATTATTCCTACCTCGCCAAGACATGGCCAGAATTCTTCTCGTCGCTGCTGAACAGTCTGATCGTGACGGCGGGGGCGGCCCTGCTCACCGTCGTCGTCTCCTTCTTCGCCGGGTACGCGTACTCCAGGTTTCATTCCCGGAGATTGACGATGTCGGCATTCTTCCTTCTCGTGATCAGGATGTTCCCTCCCATAATTATCACGATTCCCCTCTACCCGATCATCAGGGCCCTGAACCTTTTCGACAAGCACATCACCCTGGTGATCTTCTACTCGGCATTCTATGCCAGCCTCGGGACATGGCTCATGAAATCCTTCATGGACCAGATCCCCCGCGAACTGGAGGAAGCGGCTTACATGGATGGGGCGACCATGCCTCAAATCCTGGCCAAGATAATCCTGCCCCTTTCCAAGCATGGGATGATGGCGACCGCGACCTTCGTCATAATCTATGCATGGAAGGAATACCTCTTCGCGATGTTGTTCACGACGACAAAGGCAAAGACCGCGCCCCTCATACTGGGCGAGATGCTGGGATCGGTGACGGGCGTGCAGTGGGGTTCCCTCTTCGCGGCGGCGACAATCCAGCTCATTCCCATACTCGTGTACATCTATTTCGCCCAGAACGTCCTCATAGAGGGCGCCACCGTCGGCTCGGTGAAAGGGTAGGTGAACATGCGCGCGCACGACCTGGTCCTGAAGGGAGGAATGGTCTTCTGCGGATCCCCGCAGCGACTGTCGATTCAAGACATCGCCTTCAAGGATGGGAAGATATCGGCGATGGCGGCCGACATTCCAGAATCCTCGGCCGGGGAAATCCGCAGGCTTGACGGCCGGTACGTGCTGCCCGGACTAGTGGACATGCACACTCACGTGTACTGGGGCGGCACTCCCCTGGGCGTGAATCCCGACAAGTTGGCTCCACTTTCGGGCGTGACGACCTGGGTGGACATGGGCAGCGCAGGCGCGGGGAACTACGAAGGGCTCTATCATCACGTGATAAAAAAATCGAAGGTGAGGATTCTGAGTTTCCTGCATCTCTCCTATCTCGGCCTGGTGCCGGCGGGCGACACGAAGTTGCGTTTCGGGGAGCTTTTCGACTCCAGGCTGGCCGACGCACACGCCGCCGCGCAGACCATCGGGAAATACAGGGACAACATTCTGGGCCTGAAGCTCGGCATGGAAAGCGCACTGACCGAAGGTCTGGCCTATCTCGACATCGCGCTCGGGTTGGGAGAGAGGCTGGGTATTCCGATCGTCGTGCATGCCACTTCGGCTCCGCCGACCACCGCCGAGGTGCTCAGGAAGCTTCGCAAGGGTGACATCTACACCCATTGCTTCGCCTCCTCGCCCACGACCGGGATCCTGGACGGGAAAAGGCGCATCCTGCCCGAAGCGAAGGAAGCCCGCGAACGGGGTGTCCTCTTCGATGTCGGCTACGGAGCGCGGAGCTTCTCGTCGGAAACCGCGGCGGCGGCGCTCGGGCAGGGATTCCCGCCGGACTTCATATCCTCCGACCTGCACGCCTACAGCCTCGGGACGACGATAACCGGCCTGCCTTCCGCCTTGTCGAAGTTCATCCACCTCGGCATGCCTGTCGAATCCGTGCTGGAGGCGGCCACGAGCGCTCCCGCCCGATACCTGGGAATAGGCGACGCGGCGGGATACCTGCGCGAAGGGATGCCTGCCGATGTCGCGGTACTCCGATGGTCGGAGGAAGACGTGGATCATCTGGACGGCGAAGGGCGCTCATTCAGGGGCAAGATCCTGGAGTCGGAGGAAACATACCGTCTCGGCGTCAGGCTTGAACCCTTCGACGACGGCAGGGAAGAGGCCAAATGGAAGCCCGGCCTCGTAACCCCGGCGCCGGAACGTGACAAGGAGCGACGATGAGTTTCAGGACACCGGAAATATACGCGAAACTGAACATCCCCCGGGTTATCAACGCCTTCGAAGTCGTCACCATGTATGGCGGATCCATCATGCGCCCCGAGGTGAGAGCTGCCATGGCCGACGCGGCCGAAGGCTACTACGACATTCCGGCGCTCAACAGGGCCATCAGCCGGAGGATCGCCGAGATGACGGGCAACGAAGCCGCGTTCATCACCTGCGGCACATCGGCCTCCCTGGCGCTGGCGGCGGCCGCCTCCATGGCGGGAGATTCGCGTATCCTCAGGGAAGCCCTGCCTTTCAACCTGAATTCTCCGACAGGCCGCGACCTGAAGAACGGCGCCGCGACCGCTGCCAGGGACGAAATCATCGTCTTCCGCTGCCAGCGGAATCCCTACGACCGGTCCTTGAGGCTGACGGGATGCAGAATCGTCGAAATTGGCTTTCCCAGCCACAAGGTGGAACTCCACCAGATCGAGGACGCGATCTGCGAAAGGACGGCCGCGATATTCTATTTTGCCGGAGCCATATTCGAGAGATACGCGCCGAGCATCGAGGAGACGGCGAAGATCGCGAAGGAGCACGGGATTCCCCTGATTGTCGACGGCGCTGCCCAGATACCCCCCAGGGAAAACCTGTGGCGCTACACGCAGCGCGGAGCGACTCTCGCGCTCTTTTCTGGCGGAAAGGGAATACGGGGACCTCAGGATACAGGCCTCATAGTCGGGGATCCGGGGCTGATAAGGAATATCGAGAGCATCGCCGCACCCTACCAAGCATTCGGCCGCCCCATGAAGACTTCCAAGGAAGCGATGGTCGGACTTCTGAAGGCTCTCGAACTGCTGCTCGCCGAAGATTATGAGGCAAGGTTCACCGGCATGAAGCAAGGGCTGGCGGCGCTGACATCGGAAATCGAGGATGACGTCATCGAGGACAGCTATATCCTCGAAACCGGCAGGCACGGGCAACGCTACCCGAGGGCGGTATTCGTCCTCCGCGACAGGAGTCCTGGCGCGAGGGAAAGATTCATGGCGGGTTTGCTGGACGGAACTCCCCCGGTACTCGTCGGCCCGCTGGACGAGAACGACAGGGCTTTCTACGTGAATCCCTTCGGCTTCCAGGACAATGAGGAATATGTGCTCGTCGCACGACGAATACGCGAAGAATGCAGGAGGCATGCCGAAAATGGGAAAGGATGAATCGTCAGGTCTGTTTCTCTCGAACCCGAAATTGAGCAAATACGATCCGATGAAGCGGATACTCTATTTCGACGACTTCGATGAAGGGATGAACGGCTGGACCGAACTGATCGGAAACTACGAGGACTCGCTGGACTCCCTGCTCCCTGGATACCGCGATCTGCGGCCACCCCAGCTGTCCTCCATATCCATGTGGGATTCCGGAACCGTGGGATCCCTCGATGGAACCTATTCCCTGAAGATCGCGACCCGGGCAAAAAAGGGACATCAAGCCGTGTCGATCAAGAGGGCGACCTTCCGCCACAGCGGTCCGATCAGGATGGAAACCTATTTCACCTTCAAGCCCGAAGCCAATCTCTTGAGCCTGTCGGATACAGCCGTACGTTCCGTCGGTTTCCTCTTCGACCTCCAGGATTCGAGGGAGAGGATCATGCCTCACATCCGCTACCTCAATTCCCTCGATGGACAGAGGATGTGGAAATGGCAATACAAAAAGGAAACGCAGCCCTTCCAGGACATCGGGAGAAGAAGCGAAACCGTTTCCCACTACCATCTCGACCCAAGGGGCTGGATCGACCTGCCCGGCGGCGACCAAAAGCTCTGCTACAACGAGATACCCACCAAGCATAATTGGCATTACCTCCGTGTGGATTTCGATCTCGACACGATGAAGTACCTGGCCTTCCAGTGCAACGACAGGGAATTCGACGTATCAGGCCTTGATTCCATACATATTCCCGCGATGAAGAACTTGTGGTGCATGCTCAACCTCGCGTTCTTCGCTGAGGCGGACACCGACAGGCGGGTCTTCTTCTACCTCGATTCCGTCCTTCTTTCAGGAGATTTCTGAATGGTCAACAAAACCTATAGCGCGGTCGTGGAAAGGAATGTGACATGGGCTGGCGATTTCGCCACCGAACCCTATGAATGCGGATGGGCGCGCGAAGCCATTTTCTTCGTCCGGTCGCTCCAGGGCGGAAGCGTCGCCCAATGCAAGGTCCAGATATCGGCCGATGGGATGCGATGGTGCGACGAAGGATCAGTCTTCGAACTTCCCCGGAAGACTGACGAAACCACCTGGTGCAGGGTAGCCCATTTCGGGAGCTGGCTCCGCATCGCAGGCAGCACGGGAAAGGAACCGGTGACCGTACTCGTGACTCTCTCCATGAAGGCCTGATCCCTCAATCCAGCGCATAAATAAAAACCCCGCCGGAATGGCGGGGTTCGTGCCTGCGTGGACCGGTATCAGTTCTTGACCGCGTTCAGCCCGCCGACGATCTTGAGGATGCTTCCGTTGAGCGTGACCTGGAGGTTGCCTTCCCACTTGAACATGGCTTCGGCAACGCCGTTGTCGTCCATGATCTTTCCGGTCTTGGCGGCGACACCGGCCTTGATTTCCTTGCCGTCGGGAGTCTTGGCGTCCCAGACCTTGGCCCAGTCGGCCTTGGCGGAGGTGCCGTCGGCGGAGAAATCGGCTCCAATAACCTGGGGACCCGCGCCCTGGATGAATCCCACGGCCCTGCGGGCATAGTCGCCCCTGGGGAAGGTGAACTTTCCGGCGGCGTCGGTCACGAGCTTGTACGCGGTGCCCCTGTGGATGTACTGCACGGTGATGACTCCGTTGGCCGCCTTGGTGGCGGTGAGGTTGTCGTCGGTGCGCTGGGTCTTGGCGGCCACGGCGAAGAGGAAGAGTCCCCTGAGTCCGCTGGGAAGAGTGTTCTTGCCCTTCACGTCCAGCAGGTAGGGCTGGAAGAAGTGGGTGGAACCGGCCTTGGAAGCGCCGGTGGTGGCGTCCAGGGTATCCTTGTCGGCGGCCATGTAGCGGATGGGGCCGGTGAAGGTAAAGTAGTTGGCGGGATCAGCGGCCGCCACATTGACTTGATAGTCGATCTTCAGGTCCTGGGCAAAGGCCATCGTGCCCACGACGAGCAGGGCGAAGAGAATGGCAATCTTCTTCATATCTATTGTCCTCCTGGTTGTCTGCGGACCTCCACGGGTCCGACAGGGGCAATTCTAGCCCGGATCCGGGAAAAAATCAAGAGATATCGATATTATGATATATATATAAGATTGAATTCGAGCTTTTTTTATCTTGACAATCCGAGTCAGGCATATGAGTATGCCATTGCCGGCGTTGCCGGGCAGAACCCGATTCAGGAGGATCATGTATGAAAAGATCTGGAATCATCGTCATAGCCATCGCGATGGCGCTTCTTTCGACCATGTCGGCCGGCGCCCAGGCCAAGGCCGCCTTCGACGCGTCGAAATTCCCCGCCTGGGTGGAGTCCGACGGACTCTGGAGAACCGTCGTGAAGACCTCGTTCAAGGCTGGCGCCGAATTCGCGCCCACCGACGAGGAACTCAAAGTCATCATGCGGCTCGTCAGCCTCACCCCCACTTCCACCGGCAAGACCGACTATCTCATGGTCGTGCTCAAGGACGTGGCCCAGCAGCTCGATGTCGTCGGCAAGGGCAACGCCAACAGCGGAACGGCCACCGTGCTTGTGTTCGGCGACAGGCTCCTCCCCGTCGACAAGAGCGTCGGCAAGCACGCCCAGCAGCTGGACAGGGGCTACTACAACGCGGGCATCGCCTCGGGCTATCTGAACCTCGGCGCCCTGAGCCTCGGCTACGGCACGCACTTTTTCATGACGACTTCCTACGCCAACGCCAAGTACAGCACGCTGACCATCGAGGAAGCCTATCTGAAGGACAAGGGCTACAAGTACACCCTCGGCTACGACGCCAACAAGCAGGGCGACGCGAAGGGCCAGGTGGAGGCCTTCGGCAACCTCAAGTTCGTCTGCGCGATCGTGATCGGCACCCTCGACGAGAAGGCCGAATCCAAGGTCACGGACCACGGCTATCCCGAAAACTGGGTCGTGGCGAAATAAGGGACCGGCATTGATTCGCGGCTTCCGGGGGAACGAGATGCGGGCAAGGAAAACGCTCCACGTTGTGGTTGTGGTTGTGATTGTGGTCGTGGTCGCGGCCTGCGCCTTCGCCCTTCTGGCCGGGTACACAGGCGCCCGAGCCGGGAGGGACCCCCGGAAGCTGGAATCCAGGCGCAAGACGACCTTCCAGTACTTCGGCACGGTCTGTTTCGTCTCCGTGTACGATGATTTTTCCACGGATTCGGGCAAGAGCCGCTTCGAGGAAGCCTGGGCGGAGATCGTCGACATGCTCGCCGGGCTGGAGGCATCAGCCAGCCCCGACAAAGCGGGCAGCGACGTTCGCAGGTTCAACGACGCGCGCGGCGGGGAAAGCGTTCCGATACGCGCGACGACGGCCGACATCATCGCGCTCGCCCATAGGCTGCATGAATCCACCGGGGGCGCCTTCAATCCCGCCGTGGCGAACCTCGTCGATCTCTGGGGCTTCTCGCCCCGCTTCCGCAACAAAAGCGACATCGAGATGCCCTACGACCGCCCCGTGAACGAAAAGGGCGGCTTCGGCCTGCCCGACGCGCGCTACGTCGAGGCCTTCAGGCAACTCTCCGATTTTTCCCTCGCGAGGCTGGGCGGAAGCGCCGAGCGAGGCTTCTTTCTCACGAAGGAAGCCGACGACATCGTCATCGACGGCGTCCCCTACTCCCTCAAGATCGATCTGGGGGGCATCGCCAAGGGCTATGGAGCCGACAAGGCCGCGGCGATCCTGGAAGCTCACGGCTATGAGTACGGCTACGTGAACCTCGGCCTGAGCAGCATGAAGCTCCTCAAGAGGAACGTTTCCGACGCAGGAGCTCCCGGCCCGAACATGTGGGCAGTGAGCATTTCCGATCCCGTCGACAGCACGAAGAATTTCGTAAGCCTTTTCGGAAAGAACACAGGCCTCTCCACGAGCGGCACCTACGACATCAGCTATTCCATGGAAGGAAGGGAATACAGCCACATCATCGACGGAACGACGGGGGAGCCGACCGGGAGCGACATCCTGTCGGCGACGGTCCTCGGTCCGGACGCGGCCTCTGACGACGCCCTCTCCACGGCCCTCTGCGTGATGGGCAGCGAAAGGGCCGAGGAGTTCATGAAGACCCGCATGAAGGACTACAAGACGGCCATGATCGTCAGAAGGGAGGGAGGCCGCCTCGACCTGGTCACAACAATGGGGAAGCGCGACTACTCCCTATCCCGGGAATAGGCCGCAGTCCACTCCTATTCGCCCGAAGAGCGCTCCGAGAGCCAAATTACAGTAATTCATTATATATATTACATTTATATTGAATGGCCTCGCGCGCGACATCTTTCCCCCCACCCGCGGCTATATAAAATTTCGCATGCAAAATAAAAAATACGTTGACAACGCGGGCTAAAGTGTTAAGATAGCCATAGGTTCATTTCAAGGAGGCAACGATGAAAAGGACAATGACTGTATTGGTGATCATCGCCATAGCGCTCGGTTCGGCGTTCGCGCAGGCGAGGTATCCGACCCGCGACATCACGAACGTTCTCGTATGGGGCGCGGGCGGCGGCACGGATCTCGCCAACAGGCTCGTGATGGCGGAGATGGCCAAGGAGCTCAAGACCAACATCAACGTGAACAATGTCACCGGCGGCGTGGGCGGATCCGTCGGTCTCTTCGAGGGCTACTCCAGGCCGGCAGACGGCTACACCCTCGTCGGTCTTTCCGAATCCTGCGTGACGGCGGCCGTCCAGGGCGGATTCAAGCAGCGCATGAACGTCTGGGATTTCTTCATCATCGGCGGATCCCCCGACCTCATCTCCGTCACCCCGAACGCTCCCTTCAAGACCGTCCAGGACCTCGTCGAAGCGGTGAAGGCGAATCCCAAGAGCGTCAGGGCGGGAGCAAGCGGAGCTGGAACGATACACCACCTCAACCTGCTCGCCTTCGAAAAGGGCTCCGGCGCCAAGTTCAACTTCATCCCCTACGACAGCTCGGCGGCATCGCAGAACGCGGCCATGACCGGCGAAGTCTCGCTCGTCATCACCTCGGTCCAGGAACAGGCCGAACTGATCAAGGCCGGGAAGCTGCGGCCCCTCGCCATGCTCATCCCCACCGATTTCGACTTCAAGGGCACGAAGATTCCGAGCGCCTTCACGACCTATCCCGGGCTCTCCCAGTATCTCCCCCTCGAGCAGCAGATCGGCTTCGCCATCCGCAAGGACGCCCCGGAAGCGATAAAGGCCCAGCTCCAGGCCGCGTTCAAGAAGGCCATGGCGGCCGAACCGGTCCGGAAATTCGGCGAGGACAGGTACTTCACCATGAAGGGACTCGTCGGCAAGGAAGCCAACGACATCTTCGACAAGCTCGAATCCGTATTCTCCTGGACCCTCTGGGATCTCGGCGCGGCCAAGGTCGATCCGTCCACCCTCGGGATCAGCCGCTAAAGAACCTTCACTTCACTGTAGATTTCCGATAACGACCTCATGGAGTTGCGGCAATGCCGCAACTCCATATTTTAGGAGAACCATATGATGGAAAAAACCAGGCTCCGCAGCTTCGATATCGTCTGGAGCGCGCTCTTTTTCCTCCTGGGGATATACATCCTCGTCGAGGCCTTCCAGATGCCCTTGAAGGATTCCTACGCCGGAGTCGACAGCGTATGGTACGTCTCCCCCGCCCTGCTGCCGATCATCATCGGCGTCGCGATAATCCTGCTCTCGGGCGCGATATTCATCCACGCGCTGAAGAACGGCGGCTGGGCCACCCTCAAGGCCAGCCTCATCCACAGGAAGAAGCTCAATCTCCTGAGCGACGCGAACATCAGGTACGCGGGCGTACTCGTTCCCCTCGTCTCGATGGTCTATCTCAACATCACGAGGATCGACTTCTTCATCACCGTCATTCTCTTCCTCGTCTTCACGATTTCCGTCTTCCATCTGGATGACTTGCTCATAATGAGGAAGACGGTCTACCTCTACACGGCCGAAATGGGCATCCTTCTCTTCCTGGCCCTCTTCGGGCTGGACAAAAAGCTCGTCGCCCTCTTCGTCTATTCCCTCGATATCATCGCCACCCTCATGATCGCCTCCGTCGTGATCCTTCTCGCCGTCCTCGTCCGGAAGTCGGGGAAGGCCGAGTACCGGAAGAAGCTGAGGCAGGCCATGTGGATGAGCTTCATGACGCCCGTGTTCATCGTCCCTCTCTTCAGGTTCATGCTGCGCGTTCCCCTCCCCGTCGAGGGCGCAGTCGTGAATTTCATGTCCGAAATCTACTACATGTTCAGGTGAGGAGGAGGCAACCCCATGGATATAGCACAGCAATTCGGCGCATTCTTCTCCACCCTTCTGTCCATCGTCACGAATCCGGTCCAGATGCTCATCCTCTTCGGGACGACGCTTCTGGGCATCGTGTTCGGAGCCCTGCCGGGGCTTACGGCCACCCTCGGCGTAGCCCTCCTGACCACGCTGACCTACAGCCTTCCCCTCCAGTCGGCGATGATCGCCCTTATGGGCATCTATGTGGGAGCCATCTACGGAGGATCCTACGGCTCGATCATGATCAACATACCCGGAACGGCCGCCGCGGCCGCCACTGCCCTTGAAGGCTATCCGATGGCCCTGCGGGGCGAGGCGGGCAGGGCGCTCGGCCTCACGACCACGTCCTCGGCGATCGGCACCTTCGTGGGCATGATGTTCGTCGTCGTCTTCACGCCGATCATCGCGGCCCTGGCCCTCCAGTTCACTTCCTTCGAGTTCTTCCTCCTGGCCTTCTTCGGCATCCTCATAAGCGGGAGCATCTCCTGCCCCGACACCGTGCAGAAAGGCTGGCTGGCCGGCTTCCTGGGCCTCTTCCTCGCCGTCATCGGCAGGGATCCCCTCCAGGTATATCCGCGCTACACGTTCGGGCTCATGAACCTCGAGAGCGGCATCGAGGTGGTGCCGGTTTTGATCGGAGCCTTCGGGATTCCCCAGATCATCCAGGTGCTCAAGGACAGACAGGTGACGGCCGAGCCGACCAAGCTGGATAAAGTGCTGCCCTCCTTCGGCGACATCGGCCGCAACCTGAAGCACATCGTGCGCTCGGCCCTGATCGGCGTCGGCATAGGCGCGGTGCCGGGGATCGGCGAGGACATCGCGGCCTGGGTTTCCTACGGGACGGCGAAGAAGACCTCCAAGCATCCCGAAAAATTCGGGACGGGAACCGAGGAAGGAATCATCGCCTCGGAAACGGCCAACAACGCCTGCATCGGCGGCGCCATGATACCCCTTCTCTCCATGGGCATCCCGGGAAGTCCGCCCGCCGCCATGCTCCTCGGAGCCTTGCTGCTCCACGGCGTGGCGCCAGGTCCCATGCTCGAGATCGAGAGGCCCGGCTTCACCTTGAGCATCTCGGCCATCCTCCTCCTCGCCTCCTTCGCGATGTGGATCGTGGGCATGCTGCTCGCGAAGCAGGTCGTCAAGCTGCTCAGGGTGCCGCCCGCCCTCTTCATGCCCGTGGTGGCCGTGCTCTGCCTCATCGGTTCCTACGCCCTGGGGCTCAAGGTATTCAACCTCTACCTGATGATCCCGATGGGAATCCTCACCTACTACCTCACCGACATGGGCTATCCGATTCCGCCCCTCGTCATAGGCGTGATCCTCGGGGGCATGGCCGACGCCAACCTCCGCCGCGGCCTCATGGTGTCGCAGGGAAGCCTGGCTCCCTTCTTCACGCGGCCGGTCGCCCTCATCCTCCTCCTCGTGATCGTCCTCACCTTCGTGACGAACATGAGCGCATACAAGAACTTCATGGCAAAGCGCAAGACCCGGAAGGCCGGCCGATGAAATACAGATACCTGGGAAAATCGGGCCTTGTCGTGTCGGAACTGGCCCTCGGCACCATGACCTTCGGCGCCCCCGGCTGGGGCTGCGACGCGAATGAAGCGCACAGGATCATCGCGGCCTATCTCGACGCGGGCGGCACGATGATAGACACGGCCGACGTCTACGCGAAAGGCCAGACCGAATCGATCATCGGCGACTACATGGGGAACATGAAGCGGGACGAGATCCTTCTCGCCACGAAATGCGGTTTCCCGATGGGAACCGCGCCCAACATGACAGGCTCGAACAGGAAACACATCGTCGGTTCGGTCGAGGCCAGCCTCAGGCGGCTCAAGACCGACTACATTGACATCTACTACCTGCATCGCCCAGACCCGAGCGTTCCGCCCGAAGAAGTCATGGAGACACTCGACATCCTTCTGCGCCAGGGCAAGATCCTCCATGCCGCCTGCAGCAACCTTCCCGCCTGGCGTATCGTGCTCGACAATTCGGCCGCCGCCAGGAGGCGGATGACAGGTTTTGCCTGCGGCCAGTACATGTACAATCTCGTGGATCGCCACTGCGAGCAGGAAATCATACCGGCGATGCTCCACGAGGGCATAGGCTTCCTCTGCTGGAGCCCCCTCGCAGGCGGCATGCTGGCCGGAAAGTACGACACCGCGGCCTCCGTGCCCCAGGGTTCGCGCTTCGACCTGCGCAAGAGCCTGGACATCCCGCGGTTCTGGACGGAACAGGGCAGGCATGTGGCGGGCGAGTTCCTGAAGATCGCGAAGGAACTCGATGTGGCCCCGGCGAAGCTGGCTGTCGCCTGGCTCCTTTCCAGGAAATTCGTGTCCTCCGTCCTCCTGGGCGCGAGGAGTGTCGAACAGCTTTCAGTGAGCCTCGAGGCCACGGACTACGACCTGCCCGAAAGCGTGAAGGCAAGGCTGGACTCCTTGAGCGAACCGGCGAAGAATTATCTCTGGAGCTTCAACGAGGAAACCAACGAGCAGTTCCGCGCGCGGGGGAAGGCTTTCCCCGGCACCATCATCTGCTGAGGGGCGGCGTAAAAAGGTAAAGGACGGCCATGATAACGAGAACGCAGGAAAGGAACTTGAGCGCCAGGGCGAGGGCGATTTTCAGGAAAATGGACTTCCCCCTCACCCCGGAAGAACTCGAGCACATCGCGGTGGCCGACTTCGGCCTGAGCGTGCCGGAACGCGAAGGCGCGCAGATACTCACCCTCTTCGCCACCGAGAGGATTAGCGCCAAGCTCATCGTCCTCCTGCCGGGCCAGATATTGCCTGAGCACTGGCATCCTCCCGTCGGAGCCGATCCGGGCAAGGAGGAAATCCTGAGGGGATACTGGGGCAGGGTGCTATATTTCGACGAGGGCGCGGCGGACCCGGACCAGAGGGAATTCCCTCCCGGCAAAGCCGACCGCTATACCTGCCGCTCCAGGAGGGACCTTGGGCCGGGCGACCAGGTGATAATTCCGCCGGGCAGGAAGCACTGGATGAAGGGCGGCCCCGAAGGCGGCTGCGTCATTTCGTTTTCGACCTGCGTCCGCGACATTCTCGATCAGTTCACCGATCAGGATATCGTGAGGACGACCAGGATAGTGGAGGACTGAACATGGACAGCTATTTCCTGCGCGTACAGCGCGAAACGGCCAGCAGATTCTGGATCAACAATGTCACCAGGACAGAGGCGGCGCTGGCTCTCGAGGCGGGCGCCGTGGGCTGCACCCAGAACCCCTCCTATGTCTGGAAGATGCTCTCTTCCGATGAGGAGAAGGGCTATGCCGAATCCCTCCTCGCCCCCATCCTCCAGCGGACGAAGGACGACAACGAAGCCCTCGTCATCCTCCAGCGCGAACTGGTGGGCGTCATCGCGGCCCGGTTCCGCCCCCTCCACGACGCTTCCGAAGGCCGCCTCGGCTATGTGAGCATCCAGGGCGATCCCTTCGACGAAAGCTACGAGACCATCATGAGGATGGCCAGGGACAACCGCGCCAAGGGTCCCAACATCATGATCAAGATCCCCGTCACCGAGGAAGGCCTGAAGGCCGCCGGACAGTGCATACGCGAAGGCATGCCCGTGAACGCCACCGAAGTGATGAGCCTCCGCCAGGCGATGGACCTCTGCGACGTGTACGACGACGCCGTCAAGGGCCTGAAAAATCCGCCTCGCGTCTACCTTTCCCACATCGCGGGCATCTTCGACGAATATCTGGCCGGCGCCGCTGCCAAGTCGGGGTTGGACATTTCCTCCGACCATCTCTTCCAGGCGGGCAAGGCCGTCGCGCGGAAGATCCGATCCGCCATGGACGACAGGGCCACGGAAGTGGGCTTCATCAACGGCGGGGCGAGGGGCTTGCATCATTTCACCGAATGGGTCGGCGCCGATATTTCGACGACGATCAACTGGAAGGGGACGGCCGAGGATCTCGTGAAGCTGAATCCCCCTGTGGTGAGCCGCTTCGACTGCCCCGTGCCCGACCGCGTCGTCGATTCCCTCATGAGGATGCCGGATTTCGCCAAGGCCTGGCTCCCGGACGGAATCGAGCCGCACGAGTACGAGGAATACGGCCCCGTAGTCCTCTTCTGCTCCAGCTTCAGGAATGCATGGAAAAGCGCGCTGGAAAGGATAGGCGAACTGCGGACCGCGGCAGGCTTGTAAGGCTTGCATGGTTTGCAGGGCTTGAACCGGCGGCGACTAATATGACAAAAGGCGCGGTTTCCCGCGCCTTTTTTAATTGTCCTTCAATGAGCGCCCGGACGGCAAGGCCGCGATGGCCATGCCGCCGCGCCAGGCTCACTTCAGTCCGAAAAGCTCTTCCTCGAGGAATTTCCAGGTCTTCATGTAATCGCCCGCCTCGATAAGGGCGCCCAGGCCTTTCTTCTCCATCTCGTCGATCCTGGCAAGAAGCTTGGCTGTCAGCCTGTTGTTGATCTCGAAGGTCCCCTTGATGTCCCAGCGGGTGGGCGAGGTATCCGAGGTAAGGTAGTCGTCGTAGCCGTATTTTCGCAGGTAATAGAGGAATTCGGCATAGGCGAGGATATGCTTGCTGCCGGCGAAGTAGTCCCAGTCCCACTTGGCGTCGTTGTCGTTGATGTGGACGTAGTAGGGCAGGCCTGAGTCGTGGAGGAGGGCCAGGTCATCGGCCGGATACGCGCCGCCCCAGATCGAATGCCCAAAATCGATGGTGACGCCCAGGCCGGGAAGCCCCAGCTGCTGGATGAGGAGAATGGTCTTGGCCGCGGTATTGAGAAAGCAGGTCCCTCGCGTCTCGCTCGGCTTGTACTCGATGTAGAGGGTTATGTCGGGGCGATAGGCGGCAGCCTCGCCGAAGGTTTCCTTGAGGTAACCCCAATTTACGGAATAATCCGTCTGGAAGTTGAATTCGTAACCGTCGCCCAGGGGACAGCAGGTGACCTTGTCGGCGCCGATCGCGGCGGCGAAATCCTTGGCTTGCTTGATGAACCTGACGGCCTTGGCGCGTACCGCCTTGTCGGATGAGGTCAATCCGCCATTCCTGAATTCCGGTTCCGCCTTTACGTTGACGTTCACCGCCGAGATGCCGAGCTTGTATTTCTTCATCAGCGCCTTGACCTCGTCGGCCGCGTTGACTTCATAGGGATACACGCATTCGAGACCGGCCATGCCCGGAATCTCCGAGGCCACCTTGAACTTCTGCTCGAGGTCCAGAACCTGGTTGTATTCGTGGAACCTATCCTTCGTCCTGCTCAGGAACGACGAGATTACTGCGTACTTGATCATTGTCTTCCTCCTTCCTTCAACGATATGTGGACGCGCTCAGCGCGCTCTGTATCCTTGCCTTGCCCTTCGCGTAGGCTGCCTCGACCTCCTCCGGCTCGGCGCAGGCGATCTCGAGATCGAAAGAGCCCTTGTAGCCGTTGCGGAGCAGTCCGTCGACCACCGACTCCCAGGGGATATTCCCCTCTCCCGGAGGCAGGGCGAAGTTCTCGAAGCCGAAATTGTCCTTGAGATGGGTGCCATAGATCCTGCCCGCGAGCTTGGCGGGCAAGGTGGCGATGCTTTCCTTGGAACTCCAGGCGTGTCCGGTATCGAAGTTGTACCCCACGCTCGTGTTGCCTGTTTCCCTGGAAAAGCGCATCAACCCTTCCGTGCCCCCGAGGAGGGAGCCCGGCACGATCTCCAGAGCCAGCTTCAGCCCCGCGCCCTCGACGATCCCCGCCATGCCGAGAAGCTTCGCGCAGAGGCCGTCCCAGAGCCTCGCCCAGGCCTCTTTTGTGAAGGAAGCGCCGGCCGGGAAGGCGAAGGGCGAAAGCGGCAGGGTGACCACCCCGCAGCCGGGGAATCGGGACACGATTTCCACCACGCGCTTCATGTCCTCATAGCCCCGGTCCGAAAGGAGGGCTTCTTCGTCCCTCGTGGCGTAGAGGAGAAAGTGGGCGACGAACTGGGTGGTCTCCATGCCGAGGGCGGCGGCGCGGGCGGAAAGAGCCGCGGCCCCATTCAGCCATTCCCCTATCCTGTCGGCCCTGAACACTTCCAGCTGGAAACCGGTGAATCCCATACTCCGCAGATGATCGAGTCCCTCGGCGTACTGGGCTACCGTGAAATCGGTCGTGTATCGGGAAAAGAAATACGCGGGCGATACTCCAAACATTCCTCACTCCAAATATTGCATACAATATTGATATAATGTAGAGTACTATCAGTGGCCTGTCAATCGCGAGATGCTTTCAGGTACAAGGAGTTGCCATGAAGTCGAAACGCAAGGTGATCATCGCCGTCGCTCCCGTCGCCCATGTCGAAAAGCAGGTTCCCGCCGGCGCCAGGAATCCGGTGCGTTCGGATGACATCGCGAGGGAAGTCCTGGAATGCGCGCGCGCAGGAGCCTCCCTCGTCCACCTCCACGTCAGGGACGAGGAAGGCAAGCAGATCGCGGGCCTCGAGAGCTTCACCCATACGATCGACCTCGTCAGGGCCGAATCGGACATCGTCATCCAGGGCTCGACGGGCGGCAAGTCCACCCTCTCCCTCGAGGACAGGTCGGCGTCGGTGAACGAACCGCGCGTGCAGATGGCCTCGCTCAACATGGGATCCACAAATTTCGGGGAAGGCGTCTACATCAATACCTGGGACGATATCAGGTACTGGTCGGCGAAGATCCGCCGCGCTCGCGCCATCGCCGAGCTCGAGGTCTTCGACCTTTCCATGATAGAGAGCATCCTGAGGCTCGCGGACGAAGGCAGTCTGGACCGTCCCCTCCATTTCAACTTCTCGCTCGGATTCAAGGGCGCCCTCGCGGCGACTGCCGACAACATCTTCAGGCTGAAACAAGCCCTGCCTCCCGGCGCTTCCTGGAGCTTCATCCATGAGGGCATGGAAGACTTCTCGCTCCTGGGCATGGCCGTGGGCTGCGGCGCGTCGGGAATCAGGGTGGGTTACGAGGACGGCTTCACGATCGAACCGGGACGCATCGCCACGAACGCGGAGCTGGTGGCCCACGCGGCTTCCCTCGTGCGCCTCCTGGGATGCGAGCCGGCAACATGCGCCGAAGCGCGGGAAATGCTGGGAATCAAGAAATAAGGCCGGGGCCGCGGAGGGGGCTCCGGGGCCGCACGGCCAGGGGCCTACTTGCCCCCCTCCTTCATGGATTGGAGGAGGACCGTCCTCGTCCTGAGCATGTGCTGGATGAGCAACCCGTGGACGAGGTCGGCATCCCTGGCGCGGAAGGCCGCGATGATCTCGCGGTGCTCGGGGAGAGTCACCTCGGGCTGGCGTATGAGTCCCTTGATCCAGCTTCTGTGGATGCAGCCCAGGTTGCGGTCTATGTCGGTGAGCACGGGGTTGCCCGCGAACTCCATGATGGATTCGTGAAACTTCATGTCCTCGGCCAAGTATGATTTGCGCTCCTCGGCCCCAAATACGTGGCCGTCAGGGTAGCTAGAAAAACACTGGCAGATCGCCTCCATGGGCGCCGGATCGGCGCCGGCCAGGAGACGCTCCACGCAGAGCCGGGCGGCAATGGCCTCGATGCCGGCCCTGACCGCGAAGACATGGGCCAGCTCCTCCGTCGGCCTCTCGGGCACGAAAAATCCGTCCGAGTCCCTCGTGGTGCCCAGCTTGCGTTCCAGAAACCGCTCCCCTACAAGCCTCGCCACCGCCTCGTTGACGGGAGTCATGGAAACGCCGAGTTCCACCGCCATCACGCGGCGGTCGATACGCGACCCCGGCGGCAGCTTGCCTTCGATTATGAGGAGTCTGACGCGCCGGTATACCTCGTCCGCGACGATGGTCGATTCGATGATGCTCACGGGACCTCCTGGAGGCTGCTCAGCAGTCTGTATCTCGAATCGGTGAGATGGTCGCTCATGATCGATACCGCGAGCGCTTCGTCATGGGCTGAAAGGGCTTCCATGAGGGCCGCGTGCTCCTCGTAGCTGCTTTTCGCCGGCTTGAGAAGACCGCCCTGGTTGCAGATGAAGACTATGTTGAAAGCCGAAATTATCCTGTAGAGCGACTCGTTCCCCGACATCCGCG
>CAZRYP010000002.1:0-40542 GCA_964604295.1 uncultured Treponemataceae bacterium | reverse complement strand
CGAAATCCCTCCACCGCG
Organism: uncultured Treponemataceae bacterium; assembly: GCA_964604295.1. Lineage (GTDB taxonomy): Bacteria > Spirochaetota > Spirochaetia > Treponematales > Rectinemataceae > CAZRYP01. Next base: position 40,524 of record CAZRYP010000002.1, on the reverse strand, counting down.
CTTCGATTTCCCCGAACGATACATCGAGGTCAGCCATCGACCTGAACAATGCCGGCAGTTCCTCGTCCAGGAAACGGGACCGCCTGAGGGCTCTGGCGGTCTGGGTCCCTGTTTCCGAGACATAATACCCCGTGCCCCTCTCGACCCGGGCTATCCCCGAGTCGGCCAGCGCCTGCAGGGCCCGCGCGGCGGTATTGGGATTCACCTCGAGGGAGGTGGCGATATCCCGGGCCGAAGGCAGCCGCGCTCCCGGCAAGATCCTGCCCGCGACGATGTCGTCGGCCAGGAACTCGGCGATCTGGGTGAAAATGGCCGTCGCTTCATTGAACCTCATCGCGCGCTTCCTTTTCCGCGACGCGGAAATACCCGTAGAGGAGGGCGAAGAGAGGAATGAGGGCGTAGCGCACGACTCCCAGGACGACATCCACGGCAGGCTCGGCGCCGATGGAGAAATCCCCTATCATGCTGATGTCGCCATCGTTGAGGACAAAACCCGGAACGGGCAGGCCGCGCGCGTTCCTGACGAAGAGGACGGCGCCCAGGAGAAGTCCGGCCGCGGCCAGGACATAGGCGACGGACAGCCCGAAGGTCTTGAGGACGGCCCTCTTCCTGAAAGCCGCCGATCCCGCCGCCAGGACGAGAGCCCCGGTCGCGTAATCGCTCCAGCCATCGAATCCCGCGAGAAGTGGGCTCCAGATCCTTCCGCCAGGTCCGCCCGCGAGCGTCTCGACAAGGGAGAGGAAGGCGGAAAGCCCCGTGGCGGCAATCCCCGCGGCTATGGGAAATACGAGGAGATAGGAAATCAGGGCCGAGGAGTATTTCTCCAGGCTCGTGGCGGGCAGGAGGATCCAGTCCGTCCCCGATCGACCTTCATGCATGCCCTTGAAGGCCATGCCCGCCAGAAGAAGGCCTGTGACCCCGATGAAGAATTCCCATGTCTGGCCTTCCGAATCGTTCATCACCGCCCTTCCGCCCAGGACGATCCCGAGGACATTGATGCCAAGGAGGATTCCCATGGCTATGGCGATGGCGGGAAAATCCTCGAAGGCGCGGTTCCGCATGAGAAGGGCTGTCCTTGAGATGCTGAAGGGCTTGCCCAGTGTTTCTTTCGTCATTTTGCGGCCTCCTCGCCGGCGGCTTCGGCCGCGGAATTTTCCCGTACGACAGTCTCCGCGGGATCGAGGACGGGAAGCGCTTCCCCTCTCAGGGCGGCTTCGAGGCGCCCGGGCATGGCGATCGCGGCGTTGAACACGAGTTCGAGATCGGCCGTCCCTATTTCCCCTATGGACCCGTCGCAGCGTCCGCGCTCTATGAGCGCCGAATAGCCCATACTGTCCCTTTCGGCGTAGACGACCTCGGGGCCGGGTTCCCGCACGCGGGCCGAACCCAGTTTCTCGGCCATTTCCTCCGCGCCGAGGGTGAAGAGAATCCTGCCGCCGTGGACGATGACCGCGGGGTCTATCACCCGCTCCAGGTCGCGGACCTGGTGGGTGGACAGGATGACGACCCGGTCGGGATCGACCGACGCGGCGAGGGCTCGCCGGAACTGGGATTTGGAAGGAATGTCGAGGCCGTTGGTCGGCTCGTCGAGGAGGAGGAGCCGGGCGCCGCTCGACAGGGCGGCGGCGAGGGCGAATTTCTTCCTCTGGCCGTAGGAATACCTGGTGAGCAGCTTGTCGTCGTCGAGGGAGAACTCCCGCGACAGGGCGGCGAAGCGCTCCTTGTCGAAGGCCGGGCGGAAGACGGCGTAGCGCTCGAGCCATGCCGCCGGCTTGACCGCGGGGAGCCAGGGGTCCTCGGGCACGAAGATCGTGTCGGCGAGAAAGGATGCCTCCCTCTTCCACGGTTCCGCGCCGAAAACGCGGATAGCGCCCGACCGAGGGCGCAGGGCGCCGGCGAGAAGCTTCAGGAGACTTGTCTTGCCGGCCCCGTTCAATCCCAGAAGCCCGAATACCGTTCCCGGCTCGAGCCTCAGATCGAGACCCTCGAAGAGCGGTCCCTTTCCATACCCGAAGGTCATGGATTCAATCTGTACCATCACACACTCCTAGTGTATTAGATATCTAATACACTAATAAAGTATGAGATTTTTGTCAAGCGGTCGGAATTAAAAAAATCGGTTAGGTGGCCAACTCTCTCACGACGTCGATGACGGTGCCGTCCCGCCATTGGATGAGGGCTACCGGCCTCTCCCCGAAACGGGGGGCTTCCGGTATCCCGGTGATGCGCCTGACGTCGTCCATGAGCCTTTCCAGAGAGACGAGGGGGAGCCCCGCCCCGCGCGCCTTCTCGGCCAGGTCCCCGCGCTTCGGATTCACCGCTATGCCCCGCTCGGTCACGATGACATCGACGACTTCGCCTGGACAGGTCACCGTGGTGACCCTTTCGCGGACTATGGGAATGCGCTTGCGGAAGGAAGGGGCCGTTATGATGGTGCAGGCCGCGCCGGAAGCGGCATCCGTGTGGCCCCCGATGCCGTGGAGGAGGAGTCCGTCGGAATGGGTGTTCACGTTGACGTTGAAATCGAGGTCCACTTCCGTGGCGCCCAGGATGGCGACATCGAGCATGTTCGCGACGCAGCCGGCCGACCTGGGTCCATAGGACGAAAAGGGATCGGATTCTATGTGGCGCGGGTTTTCCGCGCAGGAACGCACCGCGTCCAGGTCGAAGCTCTGCAGGTCGACGATGGATCCCAGGAGCCCTTCCTTGAGCAGATCGACGAGGACCTTGGTGGCGCCTCCATGGGCGAAGGAAGCCTTCCCCCCGGCCTTCCTCATCCTTTCGGAAAGGTAGACGGTCGCCGCGAGGGAAATGCCGCCCGCCCCCGCCTGGAAGGAAAATCCTTCCTTCATGATGCCCGCCGCCTCGATGAACCTGGCGGTGAGATCGGCGATGATGAGCTGGGTGGGGCTCCGGGTCAGCCCGATGGAGCCGGAGACGATCTTCGAGCGGTCGCCTATGCTCTCCACCTCGAGGACGTAATCGACATTGGCGCCTTTGATGGACCAGGGCTGACAGGGATAGGGCACAAGTCCGTCGGTGACGACCGCCACCTTCCGCGCGCGCTCGGAATCGGGAAGGGCGTAGCCCAGAGGGCCGCAGGCCGATCTGCCGGAGCGCCCGTTCGCGTTGCCGAAGGGATCGGCGCAGGGGGCGGCGATGAAGGCCGCGTCGATGACGAGTTCCCCATCCTGGACGGCTCTCTGGCGTCCTCCGTGGGAGCGGAGGACGCAGACATCCCTGATCTCGCCCCTGGAGCAGGCATTGCCTATCGCGCCGTACATCGAGCCTTCGACCTTGGTGATGACGCCTGAACGGATATGGGGCAGGAGGGCTTCATGGACGGGAAAGAGGGCGGTGGGAGCGATCGTGAGGCCGCGCAGTCCGCGGGCGGCGAGCCGGGCTACCACTTCGTTGACTATCCTGTCGCCGTCGCGGAGGTGGTGGTGAAAGGAAATCGTCGCGCCGTCATGAAGGTCGAGGCGATCGAGGAGCTCATCCCAGCCGGAGACCAGTTTGGAGGGTTTCCCGCGCGCGGGCAAGGGTCTTTTCGCGGCGTCGGCCGGCGCGCCGGAGACCGCGGCGTCGGCGGCGCTGCCTCCGGAGGAAGCCGCGTGGGCTCCCATGAAGGGCCTGAGCTTCTTTCCATTCAGTTCCGAGGGTAGGGCCCTTCCGAGCGAGTTGGTGATCCATTCCATGTCAGGCTTCTCCCCTGAAATCGCGCAGAAGCGCGCGGGCTTTTTCCGCCACCGGCGCGTCGACCATCCGGCCGTCCACGGCGATCGCGCCGCGGCCTTCGGCCGCGGCCGCGTCGAAGGCCGCGACCGTCCTTTCCGCGATCGCCGCTTCCTCGGCTGTGGGGCGGAATGCCTTCATGACGAAGGGAATCTGCAGGGGATGGAGTACTCCCTTGCCCGAAAAGCCGAGAGCCCTGGCTTCGGCGCAGGAACGCAGGAGGCCCTCTTTGTCCCCGATATCGGCATAGACCGTATCCAAAGGATCGATGCCGGCCGCCCTCGCCGCGAGCACGATCATCTGGCGCGCCAGGAGGCTTTCGATGCCGGGCATGGCTCCAGTCGCGGCGTCGTCGGTGGCGGCGCCGGGGGAGGAGACCGAGCGGATGTCCCTCGAGAAATCCTCCTGTCCGAAACAGAGGGAGAGGTTGCGCGGCGAGGCTAGCGCTATTTCCCTTGCGGCGAGAACGCCGGCCGCCGTCTCGACGAGGGGCATGAGGCCTATGGAGCCTGGCAGGATACCGGCTTTTTTTTCGAGAAGGGTGATCAGCGAATCGGCCTCCTCGACGTCTCCGGCCGATCCGCATTTGGGGAGTATGACCGCGTGAGGCCGGGCCGGCACGATTTCTTCCAGATCCTCGCGTCCGCAGCTCCCCGAAAGCGGATTGATCCTCACGACGACTTCGCAGCCGCCGAACATGAGGCTCTCCTCGAGGCTGCGGCGGACGAGAATCCTCGTCTCGAATTTTCGCTCCGCGACGACGGCGTCCTCGAGATCGAAGATGAGGCAGTCGGCGCCGAACAGATCGGCGTTGATCGCCAGATGGGGCTGGTCGCCGGGCAGGTAGAGCCTGGCGCGGCGAAGCCTGTCCCGAGGCGAGGCGGCGCGCGCGGGGGCGGCAGGGGCCGCGGCGGACTTGCGCGTGAATCCCGCCATGCGCAGGGCGGCTTCCGCGCGCGCCGCCACGGTGCCGTCTAGGGCGCCGTCGTCGTCGACTTCGAAGCCGCCTCCCTCGACGCCGAATTCGGCGGCGACCCGGAGGACCGCAGCCTCGATGGCCTTGCCGAAAAGGGACGCGACGCTGGAGCGCAGGGCGACCGATACCGGAGCCACGCCCTTCGCGTAGGCCACGGAGCAGTCCGACTTGGCGCGCGATCCCGCGGTGAAGCGTATTCCGTCCATCAGAGCTCCTCGACAGCGAAGGGTCCGAACAGGGTCCTGGCGGCCCGCAGCGCGCCGCAGCCGACCATGCCCGTCGCGAAGGTATCGTCCCTGGCCTCGAGGACGGCAGAGCCATCGACGAAGAGCGTTATGCGATCCTTGACCGCCTCGACGCGGAGTCCGTAATCGACGCCGTGCTTCCACGGGAAGTCGGCGTGGGCGATGCGCGAGACGCCGAAATCGTTCCTGAAGATGGATACCCCGCCCTCCCCGTCGAATCCCGCCAGATAACCCCTCATGGCGCCGCCCGCCCTCGCGATCAGGAGATGGCTGTCGCCCGCGAGGGGCTTCACGGGCGCGGCGACGCTCTGGCCGCCCACCCTGTAGCCTCCCGTCCAGGAGAAGGCCCTCGCCGGAGTCATGAGATGGAGTCGCCCCTCCTCCACGGACCAGGAGCCGCCGTCATGGGAAAACGGCGTGACGCAGCCGAATTCCACGGCCTGCTTCGCAATATCGATCGCATAACGCGCTTTGCCGCCCACGGAGAACCTGTCGACGAGGAGGCGGCCCGAATCGCGCTTGCCCTTTCCTGAAAAACTCGTGAGTTTGATCCCTATCTCGTCGACGGAGGATCCTTGCGTATCCGGAATCGCGAATTCGATCCAATACTCTTCGCCTACTTCGGGAAAGAGCGTCTTCGTCGCGATCATGTCCCGTTTCGTGAAGCTGTCCCTCGCGTACCCTTCGATGCCGACGCTCTGCCCCTCCCACCGCTCCATCCTGAAACGGAGCCTCACGGTCTGCCCCGGCCTCGCCGCCGGCGAGAAGACCGGGCTGTATCGCTCATCGTCGAAATCTTCCCTTCTGTAGAAGGGCTTGTAGAAGAGCTTCCCGCCCATCTCCCGGGTCAGGCGCTCGAAGCGGAACTCCAGCGCGCCGCCGCCCTCGAGCCCCATGCCCGCCCTGTGCGCGGCCGCGAAGCCCACGGGGTCCGAAACCCTCATGCCGTGCGTCGATCCCGGCAGAAGGAAATCGAAATCCAGCGCCTTCTCGCCGTCGCCCCGCTCGAGGGCGGCGGCCACGGGCGCGGGAACCTGCTCTCCCGCCAGCTTGTACCCGGCGGCGCAGAGCCGCCTGGAAAAAGTCGGGATATCGAGGATGTTCAGCGCGCCGGGCAGGCCCGACAGGACGATGCTGTCGTTGATGGGTGCCCGGTAATGCGCCGGAATCGAGTCCAGACCGTACAGGACGCCCGCGATCGTGCCCACATTCCCGGCGTTGCAATCGGTGTCCCATCCGCACATGGTGGCGATTTCCACCGTGCGGGCGAAATCGCCGGCGCCGTAGAGGAGAGCCAGGGCGCAAACGCCCGCGTTGGGGATGATGTGGCAGAGCCCGGGCCATTTATCGTAGCCCCAGGACGCGATGAGATATTCCTGGCAGGGGCGCCAGTCCCCGGGATGGGAGTCATGGAAGTCCACTACCGCCCTCACCACCTCGGCGTATTTCGAACCGGCGGGCAGAAGGCCCAAGCCTGTCTCGACCACCGGACGGATATCCTTCTCGACGAAGGCGGCGGCTATGCAGCCCGCGATGAAGCGCGCGCCGAGCAGCCCCTCGCCGTCGTGGGACACGGAAGCCGCGGCGGCAGCGTAATCCGCCGCCTTTCCGGGATTTCCCGGCCATACCAGGCCCCAGGTGTCGATGAAAATCTGCCCGCCTATCTGCTCGGCCGGCACCAGGCCGTTTCGCTCGATAGAGCCGGATTCGGGCGCTTGGATCCCATGCTTGAGGTTCAGGTAGGCCGTGTGCTCGGTGCTCCGGCCGTAGCCGCCCCACCAGAACATCCCGACGCCTTCCCTCGCGTAGTCCAGCCAGGCCTTGCCGACATCGGCAGGCGTCGTCGCCGGCACGGCTCCCGGCACGGCATTCTCCGCCGCCTCAAGCAGGGGACGCACGAAATACACGGGGCCGTTGGCGTCATCGTCGGCGGCGAAATTTCTGTAGGGTTTCAGATAGGACCTAACGTCGCCATACACCTCGCGGATACGCTCGTAGGTCCAGATGGCGGGTTCCACGGGCGCGCCGAGCCTGATTCCCACGTTCTTGCCCAGAAAACCCGCGTAGACGCGTTCGAGATAATCGCTTGGTATGGAAGACATCGGCTTACTCCAAAGTGAAGATACTGAGACGCCGCGTCGGCGGCGTCCCCAGAGCGCTCGCCGCGCGGCCCGCATCAGCGGAGCGCACGGCGCCCTCGTTACAATCGAACTACGGACCCGCCGCTTATTTCAGCTTGGTGGCCGCGTACTTGGACAGCTCGGTGCCGCCGGCCTTGTACCACTTCTGCACATACTCGTCGAAGGCGGAGACGGGCTTCTTGCCGGTGACGATGTCGGCGATATATTCCTTGTACAGATTCGTCATGGCGTCCCAGTTGGTGACGTACTGCTCGGGGATGAGGAAGGTCTTGTCGGCCATCATGTACTTGGTCGCCAGCTTGGCCGAGGCCACGGCCGCGTCGGTCATTATCGGCCTCGAGAGGGGCTTGTCGGGATTGAAGCCGTTGAAGGAATCGCCGAACCAGCCGTTGTACCATTCGGAGTACTTGTCGGTCAGGACATAGCGGTTGGCTTCCTCGACGACATGGAGTCCGGGCATGCCGAGCTTGGCGATCTTGAGACCGGCCGGGCTCCACATGAAGTCGATCACGGCGAAGGCGGCATCCTTGACCTTGGAGGTCGTGGGAATCGCGAAGCCTCGGGCTTCCTTGGTCACGTCCACGAAGGGGCCGAGGCCCTGGGCGATCCCGGCGGGGGGAGGAAGGGGAACGATGCTCGTGCCCTGGGTCTTCAGCATCTTGTTCGCGTAGACATCGAGGCTGCCTGGCGCCACGCCGGCCACCATGCCCGCCTTGCCCTCATAGAACACCTGCTCCTTGGAATCCCACTTCTTGGTCAGATATTCGGGATCGAGGATGCCTTCCTTGTAGAGCTTGGCGTAGAATTCGAGCTTGGTCTTTTCGTTCGGCGTGACCCGGGCATAGGTCCACTGGCCGTCGGCACCCTTCATCCAGGTCGAGGTGATGCCGAAAGCGGCGTCGAATATCGAGTCGAGCTCCTCGACGCCGTTGGTGGCGCCGGTCACGGAGATGCCGTACTTCGCTCCCTTCTTCTGGACGAGATCCTTGAAGAGGGCGTAGTAGTTGTCGACGGTCGGTTTCGCGGCCAGGGCCTTGGCGGAGGGGAGGGAATCGAACCAGTCCTGCCGTATCACAGGAGCGCGGACGCGGGGAGGGGCGACCCACACGAGGTAGGGATAGCTCTCGAGGCGCAGCTTGCTGTGCTGGTCCAGGACGGTTTTCAGGCTCTTGGACTTGTCGACATAGGGGCGAAGGTCCACGAGCAGGTCCTGCATGGCGATCTTGTCGTCGCCGCCCTGGAAATAGATGAGATCGGGGACGTCTCCCGACATGATCATCAGGCTGATCTTTTCGGCGTAGTTGCCGGCCGGCACCTTGACGATCTCGATATCGACGGGCGTCCCGGCAGCGGCCATGCCCTTTTCGATGAGCTGGATGAACTGGGCCGAATTGGGATCGGTATCCAGATCCTTGAGGACGAGCCTCACCTTGGGTGTGGCCGCTCCGACGAAGGCGACTCCGCAGACGAGAAGAACCGCCATCAGCAAAGACACGATACTGTGCTTTTTCACGATAACCTCCTGTTCCTTGTCCTATTCCTTGACTCCACCTTCCATCACTCCTCTCGCGTAATACTTGAGGATCAGAGGGTAGATAACGAGAACCGGCAGCATGGCCACGATGATGGTGCTCGCCTGCAGCGCGTCGTAGCTGAGGCGGGCCGCTTCATCGTAGCTGAAAAGCGCGCCCGACCCGATGAGCGAGGCTGTGTCGTCGAGAACGACGAACTGCCTCAGGATCAGCTGGAGCGGATACTTGTTGGGGTCGGTGAGATAGATGCTCGCCCTGAAGTATTCGTTCCAGTGGAACACGCCATAGAAAAGTCCGAGCGTCGCGAGGGCGGGCTTGGACAGAGGCAGAACTATTTTCGCCAGGATTTTCATGTAGCTGGCCCCGTCCACCTGGGCGGCCTCGATGAAGGAGGCGGGGATTTCCTCGAAGTAGCGCATCATGATGATGAGGTAATAGACGTTCACGGTCTTGTAGAGGATGACGGCCCAGAGGCTTCCCATGAGGCCTATTCTCTTGACGACGAGGTATTCTGGGATGAGTCCCGGCTCGAAGATCATCACCACGACGATCAGGACCTGGAAGAAGCGCTTGAAGGGCAGTCTGGGCCTCGTCATGGCGAAGGCGGCCATCGCGGTGACGAGGAGGTTAAGGGCTGTGCCCACGAAGGTGATGTAGACGGAATTCAGGATGCTTCTGACGAAGAGCGGATTGGCCGCCAGGACGCGGTAATTGATGAGGGAAAGTCCCTTGGGCACGATGGTGAGGCCTCGCACCTCCGACACCCTCGCGGGGTCGGAGAGGGAGAGGGCGAGGAGGTTGAGCAGGGGAACGACGACCACCACGCTGATGCCGAGGAGGAAAATCGCGATGGCGCTTCGCCAGATTATCTCGACCGTGGTCGTTTTCACTTTGCGCATCACCACATCCCCTTCCCCGTCACCTTGAGGGAGCCCTTGTGGGCCGCGAGGATGAGGACGAGGCCGATGACGCCCTTGAAGAGGCTGGCCGCCGTGGAGATCGAGTACTGCATGTTCAGGAGGCCTATCCTGTAGACGTAGGTGTCGAGAATATCCACCACGCTGATCACCGAGTCGTTCATCATGTTGAAGACCTGGTCGAAACCCGCGTTGAGGAAGAACCCCATGTTCAGGATGAAGACGGTCACCATGGTCGAGGTGAGCTCGGGCAGGGTGATGAAACGCATTTTCTGCAGCGGTCCCGCCCCGTCCAGGTCGGCCGATTCGTAGAGGCTGGGGCTGATGCTCGCCAGGGCGGCCATGTAGATGATCGAATCCCATCCGAGGCTGCGCCATGTTTCGGAGGCGAAGAGCACCCAGCGGATGGAACCCTTGTCCGTCATGTAATCGATGGCGGGAAGGCCGAAAATGCCGCGCAGCTGGTTCATGCCTCCCGTGCTGGGCGAAAGGAAGGCGATCCATACGCCGGCGATGACCACCCAGGAAAGGAAGTGAGGCAGGTAGGTGGTCGACTGGATGAATTTTCTCATGAAGGAGGCGCGCACTTCGTTCAGCATGAGGGCGAAGGCGATGGGCAGGGGGAAGAAGAGCACGATCTTCATGAAGCTGATGATCAGGGTGTTGGCCAAAACCTGCATGAATGAAGGCGAGCTGAAAAGGGCCTTGAAGTGCTTGAGCCCGACGAAGGGGCTTTTCCCGATGATCCTGAAATCCTGGAAGGCCATCGCCATCCCGAAGAGCGGTATGATGTGATAGACGAGGAAATAGAGGAGTGCGGGAGCGAGGAGGACGAGGAGGGACCACTCCTGCTTCCGCAGGGCCGAGCCGGGACCGATCGACATAGGGAGTCGCGCCCGCTGACCGCTTTCGCTCATTTCCTCACGCCCCCATCCCGCAGGAGAGCGCGACGAGCTCTTCGGCGAGCGCGACGATGTCCTCTTCCGCGGCGAAATCGAGGCAGGTGCCGGAAGGCTTTCTGAGGCGGGCCGTCCAGGCTTCCGGGAATGCCGAGAGGCCGTGCATCGCTCCCGCGAAGGAGCAGACGAGGCCACTGATCGTGTCGGCGTCCCTGCCGAAATTGGCGCTCCAGAGGAGACCGCGCCGGGGATCGCCACCGGTGAGCCTGAAAATGGCATAGACCTGGGGAATGGCCTCGGGCGAGGTGGCATGCTCGGGTGTCCACAGCTTGGTGTGGAGTTCCTCGTAGGCCAGCTCGATATCGGGATTGCGGTCGCAGATGCCCATCGCGATGTCCATGGCTGAGCCGATCCAGCTGCCGGCGGGAAATCTCGCCCTTCCGGCGGCGACGATCTCGTCGACCGAGCCTCCCGCGATGGCCACGGCCACGCTCGCGGCGACGGCCTGGGCGGCCCAGATGCCGTCGGCGTCATGGCTCACGCAGGCGTCGGCCTTCGCGAGTTCGGCCGCTCCATCGGGATCCCCGGCGCGCAGGATGCCGTGGGGGGTGGCGCGCATCGCCGCTCCGTCGTCCACGTTCATGACGTTGTATCTGCCGGTGAAGGGCGGTTCCATGCCCCTGCCCAGATTCTCTATGGCGCCGTAGAGCGGCCGCCCGGCGCGCTTTTTGGCGCCGCCCCGGCCGATTATGTATTTTCGCCAGGCCGCCGCCGTCGCTTGCGGCGTGAGTCGGCCCCCGCAGTCGAGGAGAGCCCTGGCGGTCAGAACGCCGAATTCCGTATCGTCCGTGCTCTTCCCGTCGTCCAGGAGGCGTACGATGAGACCGTATCGGTTCCTGTGCTCCTGGCTCCGCCCCAGATCGCCCACGGCGTCGCCGACGGCCAGGCCGATGAGCGAACCGGCGGCCCTGGATTCGTAGCCCGCGCGGTCGGCAATCACTTCAGCTCTTGTCTTCATCTGTGTTCCTCTTTTGAATGACGCTGTCCCGTATGACGAGTTCGCCGGGGAAGAGCCGCTTTTCCGCCGGCCTTGCCGGATCCTTCATTCTTCCGAGCAGGAGCTCGGCGGCCGCCGCCCCGATCAGATCCCTCGGCTTTCTCACCGTGGTGAGGGGGGGATAGGTCTGCGCGGCCGCCGGCACGTCGTCCATGCCGATGACCGAGATGTCGATGCCGGGGATGACGCCGAACTTCCTGAACTCGGCCATCGCGGCTATGGCGAGGGCGTCGTTGCCGCAGAAAAGGGCGTCCATGCGCCTGCGCCGGTCGGGCAGGGCCAGGACCGATCTCGCCAGCTCCCTTCCCCCCTCCTCGTCCAGGTTCACGGAGAACACGAGGTCGGGATCATAGGCCAGGCCCTTCTCGTGCAGGAAATCCTTGTAGGCCCTGCCGCGGAGGGAAAGATAGCGTTCGCTCCCGTGGTCGCTCGTGGCTATCGCGATGCGGCGGTGGCCGGTGTCCCAGAGGTAGCCCATGGCCAGGCGAGTGGCTTGTATCGTATCGGTTCCGACGGTGTCGATGTCCTGCGCAGCGGCGCGCTCGCCGATGAGAACGCCGGGAACCCCGAGGTCCTTGATGAGATCGATATTGTCGGTGACACTGTTGAGTATGAGACCGTCGAAGCGCGAGGAGCGGGCGAGCTCATAGTACTGGTCTTCCCTGGTTTCGCTCCAGTCCGTGCTTCCGATGACGACGGAGTAGCCTTCGGGCTCCAGCCTGTCCTGCACCGCCCTTATGATCTCCGACCAGAAGTGGTTCGCGATGTCCGGGACCATCACGAGGACCATGTAGGTTCTCTGGGTCCTCAGGCCGGCGGCCATGACGTTCTTCTTGTAGCCCAGCTGCTCTATAGCCCTGTTGACAGCCTCGAGAGCCCTGGGACTCACCGAACCGCCGCTGTCGGCCACGACGCGCGACACGGTGCTCTTGGAGACGCCCGCGAGACGGGCGACTTCATGGATGCTTATCTTGGGCTTGCTCATAATGGGAACGTTCCCGAAACTAACGTATCACGACTTCAGGAATCGCGCAAGAGTAATTTGGGAACGTTCCCTATGTTTTTTTCAGCTCCCTTTACTTCACCGCTATCCAGCGCAGGATCTCCTTCAGCTTGGGTCGCTTGCCCGTCATGAGGATTCCCACTCTGAACACCTTGGCCGCGAGCCAGGCCATGCCGGCGACGGTCGCGACGAGGATGGCCAGGCAGAGGGCGAGCTGCCACGCTTCGGGCGGGGAGACGAGAATGCGCACGAACATCACGATGGGGCTCGTCATCGGGAAAAGCGACAATGCCAGGGATATCGTGGAATCGGGATGGGTGATGAAGGTGCTGATCATGACCAGGGGGACGATGAGAAAAGTCAGAAGGGGCCAGGCGAGCTGGCCGAGATGCTGCTCGTCCTCGCTGGCCGCCCCGAGGGCGGCGAAGGCCGAGGCATAGAGGAAGAAAGCCAGGATGAAGAACAGGACGAGCCAGAAAAGGTTCTGCGGCGACACCCCCGGAGGCATGGCCAGGCCGAGGAGAGGACCGACGAGCTTGGTGAGGATCATGGCCATGGAAACCCATACCGCGTACTGGAGCAGTCCGGCCGCCCCGAGGCCCAGGATCTTGCCGAACATGAGATCGCGGCTCTTCACGCTCGAGAGCATGACCTCGACGGTCTTCGAGGTCTTTTCGGTGACGACGGAACGTCCGATCTGCTGTCCGTAGAGGAGGACTGTCATGTACAGGATCATGACGAAGCTCAAGGCCGTGAAAAGTATCTGCATGAAGGATTCCTCGCCCTTGGTCTCCTCCTTTCCTCCCGCCTCGAGCTTGACCACTTCGAAGGACGGAGGGGCGAGCAGCCTGGAGACGAGGGCGGGATCGATGCCGCTCCTGGCGATGCGCACTTCGCGCGCCAGGGTGGTCAGCGCGGCCGAGGCGCTCGAGTAGACGGCGGCGTCGGCCCCGGTGCGCGAGTACCAGACCGCCCTGCCGGCGTCCGGCCAGCCCGCCTCTATCGACAGGAGGCCCAGGGTTTCGCCGCCGATGACCGCTGCCTTCGCGGCGGCCTCCTCCGGCGCTTCCCTGGTCTTCAGCCCCATCCCGGCAAAGGCCTTGTCGAGGGCCGGCCTTATGTCGGGCGCTGCTCCGTATATGGCCACGGGCTTTCCGTCGACCATGGCGGCCGGATTCCTGTTGAGGAGACTGGGAAGGACAGTGATGGCCAGGATGAGGAAGGGACCCATGATGGTGAGAATCACATAGGTCCTGTTCGCGGCGACGAGCCGGAATTCATGACGGATCACATGGAAAAGCTTAGGCATTTTCGGCCTCCCCGGCGTTCCCGACCAGCCTGACAAAGATCTTGTGCAGGGACGGAGCCACGGCCTCGAACCTCCGCATGCGGAGGCGGCCAGCCACGGCCGTGAAGAGTCGGTCGGGATCGGCCCCCTCCTTCAGCTCCACCTCTATCCAGCGGGGATAGGCGTTGACCGAAGCCACGAAATCGAGGCCGCGGACGAAGGAACCGTCGCCGTCGAATTCCAGCTGGACGGCGTTGCGGCCGTATTTCGCCTTGATATCGGACACGGGTCCGTAGAATACTTCGCGCCCCTTGTTCACGAGGAGAATACGCTCGCAGATCTTCTCCGCCTGTTCCATGATGTGGGTGGAAAAAAGCACGGTCGCGCCCTTCTCCCTCAGTTCGACCATCACGGCGAGCAGTTCGTCCTGGGCGACGGGATCGAGGCCGGAAAAGGGTTCGTCGAAGAAGACGACCGAAGGATTGTGGGCGATGGCGCCGATGAACTGGGCCTTCTGTGCCATGCCCTTCGAGAGTTCGGAAACCTTGCGGTTCTTCCATTCGGCGATGCCGAAACGCTCGAGCCATCCATCGATGGACGCGCGGGCCTCCGCCTGCTTCGCGCCCTTTATGGCGGCGAGGTATTCGAGGACTTCGCCCACCCTGGCTTTCCTGTACAAGCCCCGCTCCTCGGGCAGGTAGCCGATCCGGGCCTTGTCGGCCTCGGTGAGGGGCTTCCCTTCGAAGAGTATCCTTCCCGAATCGGGAGCTATGATGTTCATGATCATGCGGATCGTCGTCGATTTGCCCGCGCCGTTGGGGCCTATGAGACCGAAGATCTCGCCCGGCCTGGCCTCGAAGGACAGGTTGTCCACGGCACGCACGCTCGAATAGGATTTGGACACATTTTCCACTGTCACCATGAGGTTCCCCTCCATCGTATCGCTCGATATTGGACGATATGGCCGATCCTGTCAATGTTGCGCTGCACCCAGGAATCCAGCTTCCCTCCCGCCTTGCCTTACAGCGGAAAAAATTTCTGTCCCGCCTTGATCGACGAGGCATTTTCTGCTATTACTGTAGCTGGAACCTGATCCCCGTCCGGGGATCCAACCCATCACAGGAGGAAACGCGATGTCCGGTACGGACGGCGGGGGTAGTAGCACCCCCTATCATAGTTGCCGCAGTCAAATGACCCGCGCAGCGCTTTCCTCGGATAACCGGTTCCGGCCTTAGGCCCACCCTCCGGCTTCTCCAGGAATCGCGCCGCCCAAGGAGAAACCGCCATGATCATAATCAGGACTCAAGAAGAAAGAAACCTCGTCCAGAGCGACGAAGTCGTCAAGGACTGCTGGGTGGACGCACGCAACGTCAGCAGGGAAGACCTCACGCGGCTGGAAAAGGATTTCGGCATCTCGTCGGAACTCATCGCCGACATCATGGATATAGACGAACAGGCCCGCATCGAGAAGGAAGAGGAATACACGGCGATCATCGTCCGCCTGCCCGTCTTCGACAACACCTTCGAAGTGTCGGTCTTCACCGTCCCCGTGGGCATCATCCTCTTCAAGGACAAGATCGTCACCATCTGCCAGCGCTCCAGCGACGTGCTGGACGACCTCACCGGCCACAGGATCCGCGACTTCAGCATCAGGAACAAGAGCACCTTCGTGCTCAACCTCATGGGCAGGGCCGCCTTGAGCTACTTGCGCACGCTGAAGGAACTCAACAAGAAGACGGCGATCATAGAAAGGGTCCTTCAGAAATCCGTCAAGAACAACGAACTCGTCCAACTTCTTTCCATCCAGAAGTCCCTCGTCTACTTCACCACGAGCCTCAAGACGAACGAGCTTCTGCTGGAAAAGCTGCAGAAATCGCCCTTCATCCATTTCAATGAGGACGAGCAGGAACTTCTCGAGGACGTCCTCACCGACAACAAGCAAGCCATCGAAATGGCCAACATCTACTCCTCGATCCTCACGGGGACGATGGACGCCTTCGCCAGCGTCATATCGAACAACATCAACATCGTGATGCGAAGGCTCACGATCGTGTCGATCGTGCTCATGATCCCCACCCTGATCTCGAGCTTCTTCGGCATGAACGTCGACCTGCCCTTCCAGGAACACCCTCTCGCGATCGCGGGCATTTTCGGCGTCAGCCTCCTGGCCTCGATCATCGGAGCCCTCCTCCTGGGCGACAAGCGGAAGAAAAAGAGCAAGGCCAAGACCCTGCCCCTGCCCCAGAACCTGGTCCTGCCTCCCCGCTGAGGCCGGCACGGCGCACGACACCTTGGGAGAAGAACGCGTGAAAGGAAAGAGGAAGATCGGGGCGCTCTATGCCTTCAACTTCTTCAAGAGCCTGCAGTTCTTCGGGGCTGTGGCCGTTCCCTTCTATCTCCATCGGATCGGCATAGGCTATGGCCGGATGTTCATCCTGGAAATGGTCTTCTCCGCGGCCATGATGGCCCTGGAAGTGCCCACCGGCATCGTGGCCGACCGCTGGGGCAGGAAGATATCTCTCTGCCTGGGTTCGTTTTTCCTCGCGGCGGGATTCCTGGCCTTCGGCGTATTCCGTTCTTTTCCCATCCTTCTCCTGGCGGAGATTGTCTGCGCGCTCGGCATGACCCTGGTCAGCGGCGCGGACAAGGCCCTGCTCTATGAAGTGCTGAAAAGGGATGGCTTGCAGGATGGGGCCTCGACCGTCTTCGCGCGCTACGAGGCGGCCGGGACAGCCGGCCTCTTCGTCGGCTTTCCCCTCGGTTCCCTCTTCGCGGGAAGCGGCATCGTGGCCTATGAATCAGCCCTGGGCATGGTCTTCGTCTTCACAGCCGCCGCCCTCGGAATATCGGGCATCATAATGCTCTCCGTGGGGGAACCCCTGCCGGAAAAGAGCGGAAAAGGCTTCATGCGTCAGGGCATCGACGGCTTCCTCCAGATATTCAGGACGCCCCAGCTGCGGAGTCTCGGATTCAACTACGCCGTCATCTCGGCCCTGACTTTCTTCATGTTCTGGTTCTACCAATCCCTTCTCGCGCGAAACAGCGTGCCGGTTTCGTGGTTCGGATTCGCCGGAGCGGCCTTCAACCTGGCCGCGATGCTCCTCCTCCACGCAACGCCCTTCGTCAGGGAGAGAATCGGCACGGGCAGGGCCATCTTCCTCTCCTCCCTCATCCCCGGCCTCCTCTACATCGCCGCCGGTCTTGTCCCCAGCCTCGCCGTCTCCCTAGTCGCCATCTTCGGCGTGACGAGCCTCAAGCTCTTCCGGGCTCCCCTGCTGTCGGCCCTGATGAACGCGAGGATCGAAGACGCCAACCGCGCGACGGTGCTTTCGGGGATTTCCATGATCGAACGCGTGCTCATCGCCGCGCTCTACCCCGTCGTGGGCGCCTTGGCCGATCTGTCCCTCGAAGCTGCCCTCCTGACACTCGGGGCGCTGACGACTGCTGCCGCCCTCGCCTTCAGGGCAAGCCGGATGTCGACGGAATAGTATCGACTTCAGCCCTTCCCTACCGCGCGGCTTCGAGGGTGTAGCTCAATCCGTAGGCGCCGTAGGCCGAAGAAGTGACGCCATTCCGCGCGCTCCCCTCGTAGGAAGCCCGCCCCGGCAGGACGCGCACGATGACCGGCCCCGCCCCTCCGTCAGGGATGAGCCCGGCATGGACCACGGCTGTCGCGAGGCTGGAATCCGGGTGTACTGGCCCGAACCCCAGATCGACCCTCCGCCAGCCTGTCCCGCCACCCATATGACGTAGCTCTGCCCCGCCGCGGCTCCAGGCAGCCTCGCCACGGTGCCGGGATCGGCTATCAGGGAGCCGACCTGGGCTCCGGCCGGAGCCGGCTCGATCGTATAGCTTGCCCCGTAGGCGCCGTAGGACAAGGACGAGACGCCGTTGCGCGAACTGCCCTCGTAGGAGCCGAGCCCGGGCAGAATCGTCACTTTCACGACGCCCGACTGCCCCGTTCCGAGGACACCCGCGTGCACGGCCGCCATGCCGGGGCTCGAGTCGATCGTATAAGTACCCGTCCCCCAGATCCTGCCCGAAGCGGAGCCCGTAAGCCTGAAATAGGCGACGGCGCCCGGAACCGGCTTTATCCTGACGAGAGCGCTCTCGTCATCGAAGGCGTAGATCCTCTGGACTGTCGGCTTGGCCGGCATGACCGCCTGTCCCGACAGGGATTTCAGGAAGCGGAAACTCTTCCCGAAGCTTCCCCACTTCGCGCTCGTCACGCCGTTCCTGCTGGAGCCTTCGTAGGATTGCATTCCGGGGAGCACCTCGACGATGACGGTGCCCGTCGTCCTGTCGGCGAGGACGCCCGCGTGCACGGCCGCCGCTCCCAGGTTCGAGTCAGTCGTATAGATATCGGTTCCCCAGACCTGGCCCGAGGATGCCCCCGCGCCGATCGTGAGCACGAGGACGGATCCGGGCTGGAGCCCAGGAACCGCGTCCAGATTCGCGAGGCCCTGAGCCGAGGCCGCGCCGAGGGCGCATGCAAGTAGCGCCGTTCCAAGGATGTGTCTTTTCATGAATCCCTCCACTTCATCGCCTTCGCCATCGCGACAAATGTTCCTGACGGAAGTATAAGCCGATTTTTCTATTCCGGCACGGGCAGGCGGTCCGGATTTGAACCCGCACCCGCCTGGCCTTCATGAAGAGAGCGAACCCAGCCGCCTGCTCAGGACACGGAAAACGAATCGCCTGTCCAGGAACTCCGATACCTTCGACACCGCGAGCCCCATGAGCGCCACATTGACGAGGGTGCCCGGGCCGATGCCCTGGAAGGAGCCAAGGCAGGTCATGCCAAGCAGGGCCGAGAAGGCGAAAGTGGAAATGTCGAAGCCTGTGCGGATCTTCCGGTAGGGAATGTCATAGTTCAGCGTGATGTCCCTCATGAAGGTATCGAAGGGAAGGATAGGCATCCCGCTTTTCAGGAGCAGGGCTGTCCCGGCGGCCATGCCGCAGAAGCCCGCAAGATAGCAGAGCCCCCGCGGGAGAAGGCCGTCGGGCAGCATCGCGACGAAGAAGGAGAAAAAGTCCACGAGAAGGCCATAGACTATGGCCAGGCCGAAGGAGATGAAATAGCCTGGCTTGATCTTTTTCAGGAGAAGGACGAGGACGAGCATCATCGCGCACTGGATTATATAGTTCCATGTGCCGAAGCTCGCCGCTGGGACGACACGGCTCATCACGAAAGCCATGAGTGAAAGCGTCGACATGCCCATGTCGCCTTTGGCGTAGAAGGCAAGGCTCATGCCGAGCAGCGTTATCCCGAGCGCGAGGGCGAGTTCCCCGTGGAAAACCCGACGGACCGGCCCGCCATCGATCCTGTTCATCGCCGCTCCATGATATTAGGACCCGCCCGGCCCGGCAAGCGGCCGGGCGCGGGCAAGGCCCTGTCCGGCGGCCCGCCGGGCCGGCGGAAGAGTCCGCGACGCCCGGCGGGCCGCCGGAAGGCTCAGTACATTTCCACCGTGAAACGATAGCCGCTTCTGGTCACGCCATCTGGCGCGACGATATCTATCGAGATCACGCTGCCTTCGGACACGGAGAGGGTCGCGCTCGACCTGTAGTCGACCTTCAGGCCGTTGATCACGATCGATGTCACCTTCGTCGACATGGTCGTGGGGATGACGCTTATCATGGCATTGGCCGCCGGCACCCTCACCTTGTACTCGTAGGTCCAGGGATCGAACTTGTTCGGCAGGGAATTGGCCATGGTGATGGTCTTCCCGGCCCACTGGAAGGGAGCCGTCGGCCCCCTCCAGGAGAGCGTCGTGCCCACCAGCTCTCCGCCTTCGAATTCGATGTTGCTCAGCACGGAATACTTGAGATGGCCGTCCTTGCCGTTATAGTTGACAGGGCTCGAGGTGAGGTATTCGCTGTTGTCGCCCATGATGCCGATGAGCTTGAGGGCTATCCAGTCGGTGCCGTCCTTCCACATGTCGCCGATGATGGTCGTGCGGCTGTTGGGAGCATCGTTGTTGCCCCTGAGGGTCGGGGAGCAGCCGGCTTCGCCCTTGTCCACCACCTGCTGGAGGGCTTGCTCGAAAAGCCTGAGGTTGATGTCAGCCAGCGGCGTCTCGTCGTGTCCCGTAAAGACCTTGGTCGTCTTGCCGCCGTCCTTCAGGTAGAGGGTATAGACCTGCTGGGCCATGGAGAGGAGAAGGTCGGCCTTGACCTGCTGGACGGCGACGTTGTCCGCCGATCCGGCCCTCGTGCACCCATAGATGTCGGACGCGAAGATGAGGCCGTTGGCCTTGTCCTGGAGGATGATGTTGCCGTTGGCATGGCCGGGTAGGGCATACACATGAAGGTCGCACCCGCCGAGGCTGAACCTGTCGCCTTCCTCGATATCCTTGATCCTGGCTTGGTCGGCCGGGTTCGAGAACACGGCGGGGAATGGTCCCGAGGGAAGAAAACCTATCCATCCGCGATGGTTCGCGTAGACATCCAGTCCGGCGTTCAGGAAATTGGGAGCCTGGGCGTCATGATCGCCATGCTCGTGGCCGATGACGAGGAAGTAGGGCTTCGTCGCCATATGCCTGTCGACGTACTCCTTGAGGTTGGCGACATTCGGGGCCGTCTGGAGGGCATCGAACACGATGCCTCCATTCTGTCCCTCGATGTACCAGGCCATGGCCCGCACCGATTCCGAATCGTTGAATATCTGGTAGACGGCCGGGCTCGTCGCCGTCTTTTCCTGTATGAGCGTATGCTGGAAATCCGCCGTTTTGGGCCTGTAGAGGTGCCAGACAAAGGTCTGAACCGGACTGGCCGCCAGGCCCTCCTTGACCGCGAAGGCCTTGTAGACGACATCGCGCTCGGGAAGCTGGGCGGTGGAGAGCATCTCGTTGATATAACCCCTGCTCGCAACGGTGTAGATTGGGCTGTCGAGAGTAGGAGTCGACCCATCCGTCGTGTAGTGGATCGTGGCCCCAGGCGTGGAAGACCAGAGCTTGACGTAGCGCCGCGGAGCCACGGCGTTCGTCACGGGCACGGCCTGCACGGGACTGACCATCGCGGAAGTGATCTTCCCGAAGATGGCATCGACTTCGGCCGCGGTGACGGGAGCGGCCGGCTTGAATTCAGTCGCCGTCCTGCCCGACATGAACCCGAGAGCCAGCAAGGCATTCACCGCGTCCCTGGCAAGGGGCTTGATCGACTTGGCATCGGCGAACTTCGCCGCGGGGTCGCCTGCGGGAGAGGAAAGCAGGAAAGCTTTGGCGAAAACAGCCGCCGCATCCTCGCGGGAAATCCGGGCGTCGGGATGGAAATAGCCTTCGGTATCGGCGGCGATGATTCCCCGTTCGATCGCCGCTTCGACTTGCTTCCCATACTTGTCGGAAGCCTTCAGGTCCTTGAGCGCCTTGAGGGGAACCTTCCAGATATCGTTGTAGTCGGCGGGGTGAGGCCATGCGAAGTATTCGGAAATCCTGGCGACGAATTCGGCCTTGCCCAGTTCCCTCCCGCCATCCTGGGCTGAGACCGTCGCGGCCGGAACCGACACCAGCACGGCGATGGCGGCCAACGCGAAAACCTGTCTGATACGTCTGCTTCTCATCGAAATGCCCTCCTTTCCGAAATCGAGATTCTTGATCGCGATATCCGCAATATCGCGAAATATCACAAATATCCATGCGATATATCGACAGTGTCGATCTCATCCCGGAATTTGTCAAATGAATTTGATTCCTTCAATAATCGCTCCGAAAGATTCCTTGACATGCTCAGCCGATGCGCGAGAATTGAAGTATCACAAGTTACGGAGGACCGGTGTCATGAGTAGAAAGTATGTCATTTTCATTGTCATTCTCTGTGCCATGCTCTTCGGTTGTCCAAATCCGAACAACTCTGATGACGAGGAAGATATAGACGTAACGACGCTTCCCGCATCCAACGCGACGGCGCCGTCCAGCGCCGACGAAGCCAGGACGATCTACAACGACGCCTCCACGGTGCTCTACGATGCCATGGACAGCGAATCGAGGCAGGTATCTCGCTCCTCCGGATCCAGGGCCGCCCAGACGACGACCCTGAACCAGACGATCAACTGGTCGAACGACCATGTCACGATGACGGGCACGATCACGGGGAGCACCATATCGAATCCACCGTCGTCCATGACTCAGGGAACCTACGATAACGTGATGAAAGCCCTGATAGAGTTCGATCTGCACGGCACGATGACGGAACTGGAAGTGACCGACCCCGAGGACGCGACAAAATCGTTCATCATCTCGGGAACGATCGAGCATTCCATGAGCACGGACATGGAGATGGATCTGGTCATCGGCTCGGACAACAGCATCACGCCGAGCGGCCATTTCAAATCGGAAATCGAGATGCGGACAGCCTACACGATCAAGAGGGTGTCGGACGGCGTGGGAGCCAAGTTCGTCCTCACTTTCACCGATACCAAGAACCAGACGATCACCCCCACGGCCGCGGGGAGCGGCGTCGGCGAGATGGGCGACCCGACCTGCGGGTATTTCGAGAAGACAGCCACGCTGAAGGCCTACGACGATTCGGACAACCTCATCTACGAAGCCGAGGTTCCGCTCCAGGATATTCCCTGGACGATGGCCCAGTCCTGCGGAGCGGGAGGCGGAGGCGGCGGACCGGGGCCAGGTCCGGGTACCGACGAACCTATAACCCTCCCCGATACCGTGAACGACGACCCGGCCTTCGACGCCCTGGAGGAGGATTTCTTCGACGCGATCAACACGGACAGGACCGGACATTCGGCTGCGGCGTTCGCCTCCCGCGATGCCGACCTCGACGCGCTCGCCCGGCGCTACGCAAGCACCGGCCAGTGCGACACCCCCGGAACGAACCTCGAAGGCCGTGTGGCCGATGCCTTGGGGACATGCTCGGACGCCGCCTATTTCCTGTTCAGCGCCTCGAGCCTCAATGTCAACACCGCGATGACGCAATGGCTCGGCCAGACCGGGGGAACAGCTTCGATGAGGAATACAGGATTCACCGGCACATGCATCGGGATAATCACGATCGAAGCGGCAGGAGGGGCTCCCGGCGATACCTGGGACTGCGTGGTCGTTCTCCTGGCCACGCCCTGAAGCGGAAACTATCCGGAACGGCATGGATCGGGGCGGCGAAGCGCCTCAGGCGGGATCAGTCCCCCGGCCCATGCCCCTTTACTTTGCAGACCCTGAAACCCCACTGCACGGCGGGACCGATGAGGAGGGAGAAGATCACGGTGCCGATGCCCGCCGGGCCGCCGAGAAGCATTCCGATGAGCACGACCACCACCTCTATGGAAACGCGCGCCGCGCGGATGGAAAACTTGGTGTTGCGGTGTATGGCGAGCATGAGGCTGTCCCTCGGACCGGCGCCCGCGTCGACGCCTATGTAGATGCCGCTCGCCAGTCCCTGCAGGGGGATGGTGACGGCGAACATGAGGCTCTGCAGCGCGATGTTGCCTTTGACGGAAGGGATGAAGTAGAGAAATATATCGATCCAAATCCCTATGAATACGATGTTCGTCACCGTGCCCCAGCCTATCTCCTCGCGCAGGGCCATGGAGATTCCGAGAACGAGAAAGCCTATCGCGATGGTCATGGTGCCTGGCGTCGCGGAAAATCTTGTGGCGAGAGCCACCTCCAGCACGGACCAGGAACTCGTGCCCAGGTTGGCGCGGATCATCATGGCGATGGATAATCCGAACATCGCGAAGCCTCCCTGGATGACGAGGAGGTCGCGCCAGAATGTCTCTTTCCTGAAGGGTCTGAAGATCGGCATGGCGCCCAGCATGCCCCGGAAATCGCGGGCGTGTATACTGCTCCGCGCCCCTGACCTTCAGCGCTGCAGGCAGGGCGAGCTTCGGCTACCCCGCAATCATCGGTGTCGCATGGATGCGCTGAAAGTATTCTGCGACTTTCAGAAAGTGACGATCTTATCAGCCCACTCCACCATTCTTATGCAGTCGACCATCGTGGAGAGAGGGCAGGCTTCCGTGCCTTCCTTCTGGCGGGATTTCAGGCATGTGCCGCAGGCCAGGATATCACCGCCTGCCTCGATGAACTTCTTGAGCTGTTCGTCGACATTGTATTTTTCATGTGTCAGGCCTTCACATTCAACCGCCTCGCCCATCAGGAATACCTTCACTTCATGTCCCTGTTTCTTCGCGGTGGACGCGAAACGAAAAGCATTCCACGCTTTCTCCGGCTCTTTCGTCTCGAGTATGACGCCTAGTCTCATGGGAACCCTCCTTGTAAAAAGAGAAAACCGACCCATTCCGCTTCAAGTGATGGGCTATCTGACAGCCCTGTCTCACACTTGGGTTCGGAACGTGGTTACCGCACTATATCATGCCAGGGGTGCAACAGTGCCAAACCGCGACTCAGGCAGTAGTGATAGGCGTGATTTGGATGCCCATGAGCTTTGCTCCCTTTTCACTCCTCATGGATACCAAGGCGGGCTTGGTTACCAGGCCCTTCGCGGGATTCAGTACGGTTTCCTCCCCGTCGATGGTGACCGTCGCCTCTCCCTCGACACATACAAATATGACATGGGAGGTCATTTCGCATCGCGGGATGTTTCTTCCCGGCGCCAGCTCGATTACCCGCAGCTTGAACTCCGGTGTTTCATGGATGACATTCATCGCGCGTTGCTCATAGCCAAACGCTTTCATGTCGGCAATGTCGAATACTTTCATGTTTCTTCTCCTCTTCGATCCAACTCTAGTTCCGCGCAACGCTTCAGAAAGTTAGACAGCATGGTTACCCGCCCCTGAATCACTTTCCGCCAGTCTCCAAGCAGCACGCGGCCGCTCGAGGTCAGGGAATACACCTTGCGCGGCGGGCCGCCCTCGCCAGGGGCTTCTCGATGAATGATATACGCGCCTTCGCTCAAGGTCCCAAGGGCACGGTATATGAGAGCGGTATCGGTCTCGCTTTCTATAAAGCCGAGCGCGGCCAGCTTTACGCCAAGCTCATATCCATGCGCTTCTTTCTCCGCCAGAAGGAGCAACAAGCCGGGAACGACGAAACGATTGGGTCTGCCCGCCCCGGCTGGCGGACACCCCGTCCCGGCATGGTCACACATCCGACGGAATACCTTTCGGTTTTTTATCCAGCAGTCGCTGGAATATGGCTGCCATCACGAATACCACGACAACCGTGAAGCCAAAACGGGCGAGCGTAAAGCGCCAGCCAAGAAATTGCAGTTCCACGAGTTCTTGCGGGATCTTGATGCAAGCCCAGGCAGCCAGGAAAATGAAGACATTCGCGGGTGAGGCGCCTTTTTCGAGAAGGCCCTTGGAAAGCGGGAAAGCCGCGTACAAGGGACCTGTCGGCAGGGTACCGAAGAGCAAGGCGATGACCATGCCACGCAGTCCCGAACCGTGCCCAAGGTAACGGTTGATCATCTCCTTGGGCACCCAGACGCCGAAGAGTCCCATGATCACGAGCACCGCGGGCATGACGAAAACCATCTCGGAAAGAAACTGCCGGAACGCGTCGATCGACGGTTGCCGCTGCGCGGGAAAACCGATCAACAACGCGGTAGCAAGGGCCAGGATACCCGCTAAGACCAGCCAGTCACGGACCGGGTTTTTCTGCTTGCCCTGCGCGGAAGACTTCTCCCCCATGGGTGCACGCATCGACGTATTCATACCGCTACTCCCACTAAAAGCCCGATGATCAATGCCGCAATGATGCTTAACACGTTCCTCAGCAACGTAAACCGCTTCCCCAGGATGCTGATTTCCATGGGCAGGGTCATAAACCCGACCATCGTGAGCGTGGTGATGAATACGGCTATCACCGTCACTGAAGCCCCGCCGCGCAGCAAGGATCCACCAAGCGGGAATGAAACGAGCGAGGGTATGTGCAGGACAGAACCCAGCAGGGCGGCGGTGAGCACTCCCATCATACCGCTTCCTTCCCCCAGGATCCTGCCTATGGTCGCCGAGGTCACGAAGCCCATGATGAGTCCTATCACGACCAGAATTCCGAGTAGGGTCGGCGCGAGTCCCCCGCCCGAACGCAGTGCCGATCTGAGGGCCTGGGCTGTCTTCGCGCGATCCTTGAAAAAGGAAACGGCAAGAAACACAAGAGCCAGCGCGTTGATCGAAATGACTGTCACATTCATGCACACCTTCCGCTATGCTACTTAGTAGCATAGCCAGTATGATACTAAATACTATAGTTGTCAATCAAAAAGGTGCGGCGAAAGGGAGTAAGAGAATGTGATGGTTGTCTGACGAAGTATTAGTAAGTCCTATCGACGGAATTCATTCCCATCTCGTCAACCGGCCATCTTAACCAGTTCAATACATGGTTAAGATTTCCAAGCGACGAATTTACTCAAACGCCGACATCTTCATTCAATCTGGAGCAATCCTCGCAGAAGTCCTTCGATTCAGAAAGCGCCTCATTCCTGGCCTTTCGAATAGAGTCATAGATGATGCTAGGGGAATCAAGAGGCATTGGGTGCGGACGATTGCCGCCATGTTGTCATGGTTGTTGGACTATCGACCTGCATCAGGAAAGGCAGAAACCTTTCGCGGACCGAAAAAGAGGGTCGAAAACAGAATGAGAGAAAGCCCCTGGACGATCACCGAAAAGATGACCATGGGTACAGGACCGCCATGGTCGTACAGGAAGCCGATGATTGCGCTGCCGATAAACCAGAATAACCCGAAGACCGTGTTGAAGAGGCCGAAGGCTTGGGCTCGCTTCTCCTTGACAACTCGATCGCTGATCGCCGACTTGAGGATGGATTCTTGGGTACCCACACTGATCCCCCAAAGCGTCATGCCGATGATGATTGCCCAGGTCGGCCCGAGGAAGACGAGCGGCGCGGTGAAAAGCTCAGCCGCGAAGAGAACGAGCAGCGTTTTCAAGCCGAAGCGGTCGTACAATCGACCGAAGATGATAGCCGCCGCCGCGTCGACAGCCATGGCTCCTGAGTATAGAAGCGGTATCGCGGCTTCGGTGATGGCTCCAGCTTTCTTCAGATGCAAACCGATAAGGGGGAAGTCGGTGATTCCCATCGCAAGGAGCCCGGCGGCGAGAACGATGATCCAATACGTCCGCGAGTAGCCCCGAGAAGCGATATCCGGTACGCTTTGTTTGAGCTCAAAGCGATCCGGGTGAGGGAAGATGAAGCGCGCCGTGATGGCGATACCGACAGCGAGAGCCGCTGGGATAAGGAGAAGGAGAAGCCCTTTTCGATACTCCGCTATGCTCGCGCCATCAGGTGCCGTGAAAAGGAGGAGGGCAAAGAGCGAGGGACCAAGAAAAGCCCCGATCTGGTCGAGCGCCTCTTGGAGACCAAACCCGAATCCCGTTCCTGTATGAGCGGATGCGAATGATACGACCGCGTCGTGGGCGGGCTTGCGGATCGCCTTCCCGACCCGCTCGAGAAACAGAAAGGCTATGGCAAGCTCCCAGCCGCGTACAAATGCCAAAAGGGGGAGCGAACAGAGCTGGATGACATATCCCGTGATGATGAGGAGCCAGTACTTCTTCGTGCGATCGGCTATCGTACCGGAGACGAACCGGAGCGCATAACCGACGAACTCGCCCAGGCCTGCCGCTATCCCGAGAGCGAACGCGCTCGTCCCCAGGAGCTTGATATATTGACCAACGACGCTGCGGCCACCTTCGTAATTCATGTCGGCGAAGAGACTGACTATGCCGAACAACACGATGAACGCGATTGCCGCGCCCTTGCCAAGCTCCTTCTCAAGCTTCGCCATGTTATTCCTCCTTATGAACATCCTTCTCCAATACCTCGAGGGCGAGTTCTCGGAGCTTGCGCCTGGCTTCTTCCAGAACTTCTCGGCCGGTCCCGGCAAGAGAGTAATACTTCCTCACCTTCCCATCGACTACCTTATCCTCACGCGCAAGATAGCCACCGGCGCAGAGCTTATGAAGGAGCGGGTACAGAGTCCCGTACGAGATCGCATACCCATGTTCCTCGAGCTCATCTTTCAATTCCTGGCCATAAAATGGTCTATTGCCCGTATGGTAGAGGACGTGAATCTTAACGAAACCGGAGAAGAAATCTCGAAGTAATCGTTCGCTCGATGTTTGTATCTTTAATATCGACATACGATATCGTACTTCGATATTACATTATCGTCAAGAACTTGAGTCGGTTTCCCCTAAGGTTAGGAAACTAAAATAGAGTGTCATCGATGTCCTTAGAATGAAAAGTGCACAAGAACCATGCCACCTTCGTTTCCAGAGGGTTTCGCTACACTCAGCACACTAGGGAAAAGTCACGAAGATCTTTCATGGTCACTTCACCAATCCTTTTCCCTTCACCGAAGTACTTCCTCCAGTACATGATCGAACGACAGCATTCTCAATGAACTGCCCGTTTTTCATCACTTCGATGACTCTGGATATATCGTCCGGCAAGACAGGAAGTGTCTGGAGACCACTCAGGACTGCATCAAGCGTCATCACAATATCTATGGAAGGCTCCTTGCCCCTTTTCTTGCTTGGGAGTCCATTTTTCAGCCAATCGGTTGCCACTCCCGCAGCCTCATCACGTTTGCGTTTCCCTGTGGATTTGACTGTCATGAACGTGTGGGTTTTGGGATTAAAAAGCTGAGCGTAGAAGATACCGTTGCGCTCAGAAAGACCACACCGACGCATTTCCTCTCCCTTGGAGAAGGACTATTCTCACAGTCCATTCTCACACTCGAGAAAGAAGCGACGTCGGCTTTTCCGTAGTCGTTCAATAATTTATTGCGCTTAAAGCACTTAACAGATGAGCCGCACGTGATTCGAACACGTGACCCACGCCTTAAAAGGGCGTTGCTCTACCTACTGAGCTAGCGGCCCGCGGGGATTCACAGTACCCAAAAGACGGGGCGATGTCAACCCGGACGGCAATGCCTGGAAACCAATGCCCCTGCATCAAAGAAAAGGGCCGTCCACATTCCGCGGACGGCCCACACCAAAGGCATCTTATGCAATGACTGCTGCTATCTCACCTGGAAGCCTATCTTGTTGGCGCCACTTGTCCATGCAGTGCCGTCCTGTTTCTGATCGTCCACCAGGTCATAATCGGAAACCTCTCCATCACGCTCCATGTCGACGATGAGCATATAGTCGCCGACTGTCATCGGAGCCCTCCAGATCGTCTGCTGCCAGTATCCGTTGGCGCATCCGTACTGGACCGGCAAGGTTTTCTTGGTTGTCCCGGGAGCGGGTACGATAGCCGCGTCCTGGAGAAGCGACTGATCGCTTTTCACGATGTACACATCCACGGTCCTTCCCCAGAAATTGCTGGGCATCGCGAAGCCGCTGGGCCAGGCGCTGGATGACTGGTAGGGATTCCAGATCACCTTGACTCCATAACCCCAGAACTCGCCGGAGTGGGAAGCGTAGCGGGTATCATACCCGTTCGTGTTGAATACATTGCGGTAATCATAATCCATCTTCCAGCCATATCCGCTCTGGTAGGTCCAGCTGTAGACTCCTCCCGAGGCGAGGTTCATGGGCACATAGACGGCGGCAGGCGGCTCAGGCGGTACCTTCACGATGAAGCCGGGCACTCCATTGCCGTCAATTCCGTCGAGGAAGTAGTCGGTCGTGCCTTCCTTGAGGATGTTGTAGAATCCGTCATTCCCCACATCGAGGACTACGCTGAAGGAATTCCCTTCGGCCCCGACAGGGATGATATCCTGGAGCACGGAGCTGACCGGCCACTGTATCTTGGCGCCGGTATCCGAGGTCAGGTCAGCGATGTCGCAGTCCTGGTAGAACCAGGCCTTCTCCGCCACGTCGGCCCCGTCCTCGTAGTTCTCGCCGTTGAAGGGAACTATGTAGACACGTGCCGTAGTCTCGCCGGGAAGCGCTTCGTCCAGATTCGCCACCTTGACATAGAGCACATCGGATGCGGTGGGTCCTCCTTCATTTGTCTCAACATCGGTATCTGCGCTCTCTCCGTAGAAGGCGTTGTCCAGGAAGAACTCACCGCCGATCAATTTGCCTGCCATGACGATGGGCTGAGGCCTCTCGAGCATCGTGGTGTTCACGAAAAAGAAGGGAAGCTTGAAATCAGTCTCGCCATCGAGCTCACCGTTTTCATCGAGACTCTGGACCCTGATATTGAAGGCTCGGAGCATGAGTTCATCGGTCGTGTCCAGATATGGCCTTCCGTTGGAATCCTTCTTGAAGCCGACGTCAAACCAGAGAGGACTCGCGCCGATGATGCCATTCTCGTCCGATTGGGACTGGATCTCCGTGATCACCTTATCCACGGGGTCGACGCACTGGATCAGGTATTCGGTCTCAGCGGCGAGTCCCTGCACCTTCACGTAGAGTGTGTCGTTCGGCACCATTTTCAGTGTTTTCTGGAGATTCGAGTTGAATATCTCGATGAGCTGGAGCGGTCTCGTTCTGGAAGCGATGAAGCTGTTGATCTGGTCGCATGATGTAAAGGCGAGAACCGTTACGAGAGCCAGGAGCAGTAAGGGAATTCTAGACTTTTTCATGGTTCCCCCTCCTTATTTCTTGGCCGGGGCTTGCTTGCCCAGCTTGATATCGAATGCCACGGTTGCCATGTAGCTGGCATTCGCGAGTCCCAGCTGCGATGATGTGTACTGGTCGAAAATGTTCTCGGACTCTCCGGTATCGACGCTGATATTGAACATGCCCACGCCGACCGACAGGGGTCCCAGCCGCAGCTTGGCTCCTACGTTGAGGACCTCGTTGCTGTCCAAGTCGGGGTTGAATCCCTGGAGTTCGGCGAATGCGTACAGGAAGTTGAAGAGATTCAAGTCCGCGCCGCCCGAGAACATGTAGGTTCCAAGCTCGTTCTCGTTAAGGATGGTCTCGGCTACCGCGGTGACGGAGAGAAGCATCTTCCTGGTTAACAGGGGAATGGTCGAAGTCACGGCGAGGTAGGGAGTAAATAGGATGTCGTTTCGGTCCTCGAACTTGTTGTCGACGAGGGACACGGCATTGACGCCGATCGCCGCCTGCGGGATAAGGAATTCACCGAAATTCAGGAATCTGGTCTTGAGGTGGAAGGTATCCATCGACAGGTTGGAAAAATAGAGATCCTCCCAGATCAGCTGTCGCCGCGTGTAACCCAGTTCGACGTCATCCGAAGTGCCGGCCATTAAGGACGCCGAAGTCAGGTAGAGGTCCAGTCCTTCAATCGTGCCGGCCTGCTGGCCCATGGCTCCGATGAAGAAATTGGCCTTCCCCAGGGTTGTGGCTTTGGGGACGGTCAGTATTCCATTCTCGCCCCACCTCATGACTGGTGCGACAGATCTTTTAAAGAGCGCGAATTCCACGTCCGCCGTTTGTGCTGCGGCGCTGCCTATGCACAGGAGCAGCGCAACGGCAAGCAATAGGAACCTCTTTTTCATAATTCCTCCTCCGTTGTGGAGAAGCCGTTTTCTGATGGCAAAAAAACGCGGCTTCATAGTTCAAGTGTAGGCATGCCGCGCGGCTTGTCAAGGGAAATATGAACGAATAGATATATGGAGGATTCCGCGCATACGCGGATTCGTGAGCGGATCGTTTCCACCCAATCTTGACAGGGCCGGTAAGCCATGAGAACGTGGATACACCGCGTCGGCGGCCACAAGGATGGAGACATTGGAATCCACGCTTTCCGCGATCCTGGTCGTAAATACCGGCTCCACTTCGACGAAATGCGCGCTCTATGCCCTCGGCCGGGGTCCCGCCGCCCTTCTGGCCGACGAGTCCATGTCCCATTCCGGGATCGAGGCCGAAGCCTTCCCGGATATCCCCTCGCAGAAGGATTTCAGGAAAAACCTGGTGGAGAAATTCCTCAGGTCGGCCCTCCCCCCTTCCGCGACTCTGGCGGCCATAGGCGCCATAGGCGGCATGCTTCCTCCCGTGCCGAGTGGAGTCATCGCAATAGACGGCCCGCTCGCGCGGTACTGCCTCGAGACCCCCGTCTACCAGCACGCGTCGAATCTCGCGGCACCCATAGCCTACGACATCGCGAGGTCGCGGGGGATTCCGGCATACGCGGTGGATCCCGTGGGCGTCGACGAGATGGCCGACATCGCCCGCATATCGGGCTCACCCCTCTTCCCCAGGTTTTCCTTCGTCCACGCCCTCAATATAAGGGCGACGGCGAAAAGACTGGCCCGGGAACTGGGCAAATCCTTCGAGGACCTCAGGGTGGTGGCCTGCCACCTGGGCGGGGGATTTTCCATAGCCCCGCTCGCGGGCGGGAGGATCCTCGATTCCGACAACAGGATGGAAGGCGCGCCTTTCACGCCGGAGAGGGCCGGCGGAGTGCCGCCGATTCCCCTCATGGAAGCCTGCTACTCGGGGAAATGGGAGAAGGAAGACTTGCATCGCAGGCTCTACGGCCAGGGAGGGCTCTTCGCCTACCTCGGCACCAAGGATATCAGGAAGGTGGTGTCGATGATCGAAGGGGGAGACCTCTTCGCGAAATTCATCTACGACGCGATGATCTACCAGATCTGCAAGGAAATCGGGGCCATGGCCTCGGTGCTCGAATTCAGGCTGGACGGGATCATCCTCACGGGAGGCGCGGCGCGGGAAAAATACCTCGCCGCCGAGATAGAGGCGCGATGCGGGCGGCTGGCCAAGGTCTACCACTTCCCCGGGGAGAACGAGAACGAGGCCATAGCCTGGAGCGTGGAGGAAGTGCTGTCGGGCAAAGCCCGCCCGCTCGTCTGGCCGGACTGCGTCCTCCCGGCGGAGAGGACTGATCCTTTGCGCGCGTTCGGGAAATTTTTCAATACCGAAGGAAGGGCGTGAATAGATGAGCATCAGGACATTCGGGGAACTGGAGCTTTCCATGTCGGCGCTCGGACCGGTGCCTGTGGCCGTCGCCCAGGCCGATGACCCAGAGGTCCTCGGCAGCCTGCTCAAGGGACACAAGGCCGGCTTCATAGGGCTTTGCCATGTGTCGGGCGACGCCGACTCGATCAGGCGATGCGTCCGCGACATAGGCGACGATCTCTCGTTGTACGAGATCACGCAGGCAGGGACTCCGGCCGAGGCGGCGGCCCTGGCGGTGGCGGCCGTACGGAACAGGGGCGCCCGCATCCTGGTCAAGGGCGGCCTCAAATCGGAGTATTATCTCAGGGCGATACTCGACAGGGAGACCGGCATACGCCGATCCCCCGTACTCACGAATCTGTCGGTGTTCCAGATGTCGAGCTATCATAAATTGCTCGCGGTGAGCGACAACGCGATCGTCATAGCCCCCACGCTCGAAGAGAAGGCGTACATCGTCAGGAATTCGAGGCCCCTGTGGGAGGCGCTGGGGATAGCCCCCGCCAAGGTAGCCGCCCTCGCCGCGGTGGAAACCGTCAGCACGAGGATGCCCGCCACGACGGACGCCGCCAGGCTGGCGGAGATGTCGAAGGCCGGAGAATTCGAGGGCTTCGTCATAGAAGGTCCTTTCGGGTACGACGCTGCCATAAGCCGCGAATGCGCCGTGGAGAAGGGCCTCGCCTCGTCGATCGTCTGCGGGGACCCTGACCTCATCCTCGCGCCGAACCTGGAAGCGGCCAACGCTTTGGGAAAAAGCTACAAGTTCCACGGAAACGCGGTCTGGGGGGGCCTCGTGTTCGGCGCGGCCGTCCCTGCCGTCCTCAACTCGCGTTCGGACGACGCGGCGAACCGCTTCCGTTCCCTCCTTCTCGCCCGCGCGGTCGCGGAACGCGGCGCCCGATGACGCGGGCAGGCAACCGATCCCTCCAAGGAGATAGTCGCATGGACAATCCGGTCACGAGAAGTCTGATCGACGGTTCGATGCTGATCGTGGAGGCCGCGGCCCGCGCGGGCGTCGATGCCTTCGTGGGATACCCCATAACGCCGGCCAACCTGCTGTACCTCCATTCCAGCAGGCGCTTCCCCCTCGTCCTGCCCGCGACCGACGAGATAACGACTCTTCAATGGATGGCGGGGCTCTCGGCCGCGGGCAGGATCCCCATGACGGCGACCTCCTACCCCGGCCTCGCCCTCATGCTGGAATCCATGGGCATGGCCTTCATGATGGAGCTTCCCATGCTGATCGTGCTCGCGCAACGCCTCGGTCCGGCCACGGGATCGGCCACCTGCGGAGCGCAGGGCGACCTCCTCCTCGTCAGGGGCATCAATTCGGGGGGATACCCGCTTCCGACCTTCTGCGTCTCCGGCTTGGACGACTGCTGGACTCTCACCGCCAAGGCCGTGGAAACCGCGATCCGCCTCAGGACTCCCGTCATCCTCCTCACCTCGAAGGAGATGGCGATGACATTGCGCGATTTCGATCTTTCATCCCTAGGGAATCCTCCCGCCTTTAAAAGGAAACCCTTCGAGGGTCCTGGCGACTATGTTCCCTACAGGGCGGAACCCGAGGAAGCCCCGGCCTTCGTGCCCGTGGGCGATCCCGACCACCGCGTGAGGCTCACCGCCTCGACCCACGACGAAAACGGGGACCTGCAGCATACATCCCCGGGAGCCCTGGCGAACACGCGCCGCCTCCACGACAAGATAGTCGGGAACCTGCCGCGGTTCACCGAATTCGAGTACGACAAGGGAAAGGCCGACAGCCTCATCATCGCCTTCGACGTCACGGCGGAAGCCGCGCGCGACGCGCTCGACACGCTTCGGGCGAAGGGGATCGACGCTTCCCTCCTCGTGCCCAAGACCCTCTTCCCCGTGCCCCGGGCATATCTGGACATCGCCGCCTCCCACTCGCGCGTCGTGGTGGCAGAGGAAAACCAGGACGGGCAATACAGGCACATCCTCTTCGGGGAGGCGGGACGGCCGGGACTCAGCGGCATCAACGCGGTAGGCAGGATGATCGGCCCCGAGGAGATCGTCGCGGAGGTTTCGAAATGAGCGGAAAATTCCTGGAAACCTCGGAGCTCCCTTTCTGCAAGGGCTGCGGCCACTCCATCGTCATGAAGAACGTGGAAGCCGCCCTCTCGGGCATAGCCGGATTGAAATTGAACGACGTGGTGATGGTGAGCGACATAGGCTGCATCGGCATCATCGACAGGCAGTTCGCCACGCATACCGTGCACGGACTCCACGGCCGCTCGGTGGCCCTCGCCTCGGGGATAGCCATGGGCCTGAAGGACAGGGGCAAGAAGATCATCGTCCTCCTGGGGGACGGAGGGGCGACCATCGGTCTCCAGCACCTCCTGGACGCCGCGCACCGCGACCTGGACATGACCGTGATCGTCCACAACAACATGCTCTATGGCATGACGGGAGGACAGCCTTCCTCTCTCACCCCCTGCGGCTACAGGACGCCGATCATGCCCGAGGGCAAGCCCGACGAGGGCGTGGACCTCTGTTCCCTCGTGTCGGCGGCCGGCGCGCCCTACGTGGCGAGGATGAACGCGGCGGGGGACTTTTCCGGCGAACTGCGCGAAGCCTTCAAGTTCAAGGGCTTTTCCTTCGTCGAAATGCTGGAGCTGTGCACGAGCCACGGGACCAAGCTCAATCCGGGCAGGAGCCTGCGCGAGCTCGGGGCTTCGGCCGGGCTCGCCCTGGGCCGAGTGGCTTCCGTGTCCGCCCGGCCTGCCCCGGGGGAAGGCCCAAAGACAGAAGGTCCCTCCGGCGACAGCCCCGCGGCCCATGCGGCACCCGCAAGCGCCGCGGACCCGGCAAGCCCCGGATCCCTCTTCCCCTCATTCCGGCCGATCGGGATCAGGGAAGAATTCTCGCGGAAGCCGGAAGCCAGCGCCGCCGCATGGAAAGACTCCAGGCTGGCCGTCCTCCTCGCCGGATCGGCGGGGGAAGGCGTCCAGAGCGCGGCCGAACTGCTGGCGAAGGCGGCCATGTCCTGCGGTCTCCATGTCTCCAAGAAGGGAAGCTACCCCGTCACGGTCGGAGTCGGATTCTCCGTGGCCGAGGTCATCATCTCGACCCGCCCCATCCGCTTCACCGGCACCATGAAGCCCGACGTGCTGATCGTGACCTCGCGGGAAGGCCTGGGCAAGGTAAGGGGGCAACTGTCGGGAATGGATGGGGGACAGGTCTACGCCGACTCGGGCCTCGCGCTTCCGGCGACGGGGGCCGCGCTGAGGATTCTGCCTTACAGGCGGAAGGCGGGGGACAAGAGCGCCTGCCTTCTCGCCGTCATGGATTTCCTGAGACGGGAAAAGGCCATCCCCGAAGCCGCCCTCGCCGATGCCATGCTGGCCGCCAGGAGGGCCGGAGATCCGGCCCTCCTGGCGGCCATGCTCGAAGACTGAAGAAGAGGCGGGCGGCGCCACTGCCTTTTTTCACGGCGCCACGGCCTATTGTCGCGCCACTCGCCCCCGAGTCTATGATCGCGGCGCGAAGAGAAGTCCGGCCGCCATCGGAACCAGGCTCGCCGCGAGCCCGGGGAGAAGGGGGTCGATGCCCGGGGGAAGCAGGGTCCTGCAGGCTAGCATCGCGAGAGGCCCGGCCAGGATCGAGGCCACGGCGAATTTCCCCGATATCCTCCCCTTCAGGAAGAGCGCTCCGCTCAAGGGGGCCAGGATGGCCGCCCCCCTCAAGCCCATCGAGAGGAAGCTCCACTCGAGGATGAAGGATTTCAGGTTTCCCGTGATGAAGAAAAGGGCGGCCGCCAGGGTCGCGGCGATAGCGATCCGCGACACGAGGAGAAGCCTCCTGTCCGATGCCGAGGGCTCGATGAACCAGCCGTACATGTCCTTGGCGGCGATGACGCCGATACCCAGGGCCAGGCCCGAGCCCGTCCCCACGACGGCGACGAAGAGGGCAGCCAGCACGATTCCGGCGAGCCATTCGGGAAGGTACATGACGACGAAGCGGGGAAAAGCGGCGGCAGGATCCATGGCGGCGTGGGCCGAGCGCATGTAGAGGCCGACGACGATGCCGGCCAGGCCTATCGGGGGGATCAGGATAGCGCTGCCGAGAGCCCCCTGCACCGCCACCTTCGAATTCCGCCCCGAGAGCACGGCCTGGGCGTAGGTCTGCGTCGACAGGACGCCTATGACGAGGGAAAAGCCGGCCGAGAGATCGGTCGCGCAGCCCCTGCCGAAAAGGCTGAACCAGGGTTTGTCCGGGAAAGCGGCCCTCAGGCCTTCCGCCCCCCCTGCCCGCGAAAGGGCCACCAGTCCCACGATCACGACCGATGCGTAGAGGAGGAGGGTCTTGGCGCTTCCCGAGGCGCCCGCGCCCCAGACTCCCCCGAAGAGGACGAAGGCTCCCATGCAGGCCACAGTGATGACGGCCGCGGCGAGGGGCGGGATGCCGGTGAGCGAGGCCAGGAGGGCCACTCCCGCCAGCACCTGGGCGATGATGTTGAGGAAGATGCCGATCGACACGGAAAATCCGGAAATGGCCTTGGCGGCTCCGCCGTACTCGGCGGCGATGATCTGGGTGATCGTCTCCTTGCCCGTCGCCCTCAGGGGAACGGCATAGAATGCCGCCAGGAGGACGCAGCCGAGGCCCGCCCCCAGGGTGAACCACCAGGCCGAAAAACCGTAGGTATAGGCCAGCTGGGCAGTGCCGATCGTGGAAGCCCCTCCCACGAGGGTTCCCATGATGGTGCCGGCGACGATCAGGGGTCCCGCCTTCCTTCCCCCGACGGAGAAATCGCTGGAGGAGTGGACCTTCCTGCCCGATCTCACGCTTATCCCCACGATGAGGGCGAGCGTGATCACGAACCCGGCCAGATGGGTGGCGCTGAGATTCATCGTCCTGTCATAACCCTTCGCGCGGGTCTAGCCGCGCAGCCGGCTCAGATCCGCCTCCGCGGCGATGTATCCGAAGGCCGGCCAGAACGACGTGGCCACGACCCGCTTGAACATCGCCTTCGCTTCCTCTGGCCTGCCGCTGTAGAGATGCCAGTTCCCGATGCCGTAGCCGTTCGTCGCCGTGTCGTGGTGGGCGGTGGATCCCGCGGACAGCAGCTCCTCGGGCTTCCTGAGCCCCTTGTAGAGAAGGAGGCGGCGGTGGTAGGCGTAGTTTTCGATGATGTCCATGTCTTCCCTGATGGGTTCCAGCACCTTGGCCGCTTCGTCCTTCCTCCCCAGCCTCATGAGCGTCATGTAGAGCCAGTCGCTGGTGGCACAGAGGGAGTCGTCGTTCATCCTGGAGTATTCCATGCAGGCGGCATAGTCGGCAAGCGCGTCCCCGAAGCGTCCCTGGAGGTATTTGGCCAGGGCGAGGTGATAGAAGATGTTGAAGCGGATAGTGCTGGTCGGCACGCCCGCCTTGTTCGGCTCCCCATCCAGCTCGAATTCGTCGGGCACGGCCAGGCAGAGCGCGGCTGCCCTCTGGAAATCGGCTTCGGCCTCGGCGAAGCGACGCACCGAGATGTAGCGGTGAGCGCGGTGCCTGAGGAGGACGAAGCTGTCGGGAAAGCGGCAGAGGCCTTCGGAGTAGACGTCTATGGCTTCCCGGTAGCGCGTGAGATAGCCGAGCCTCCTGCCGTGCCATACGATGGCGTCCTCGTCGCCGGGATTCGCCAGATGGCGGGCTTCGGCCGCGGCCAGATTGGCCAGGTATTTTTCCTCGACTTCCTTCGGATACTCCACCGCGTAGAGCGGCGTGCCGAACAGACTTTGGCCTTCCGGCTTCCTCTCCCTCGTCTCGCCCATCGGGGCCTCCTTTGTCAGAGTATGATCAGATCGCTGTAGGATGGAGTCAGGTTTTCGCGGCCGCTCTCCGTGACGAGGAAATTTTCCTCGATCCCGAGGCTTCCGACCCCCCTCTCCAGGAAGAAGGGTTCGATGGCGAAGACCATGCCCGGCTCGATGATGGTGTCGGAATCGATGTCCAGCATGGGAAATTCGTGGACGCCCGTGCCGATGGAGTGGCCGCAGTGGCCCCGCGCCGCGTTGAACTCGGCGAAGGGGGACGAATCCATCACGTCGTCCACGGCCTTGACCAGGTCGCCGATCCGGTTCCCCGGCTTCAGCATTTCGGCGCCGGCGTAGCAGGCCGCCCTCGCGACGTCGAACATGGCGCGCTGCCTGTCGGTGGGCGGGCCGAATATGCCTTCGCGGATGATGTCGGAGAAATAGCCGTCGCAGATGGGGCCGCCGTCCACGAGGATGATCTCCCCCTTGCGTATCGGGCGGCTGGAGGGGGGACAGTTCCCCTGTGGATATCTTTCGGCTCCCGCCCTGATGCCCAGGAGGAGGCTCCGCTCGGCACCGTTCCTGAAGTAGTCCATGACGATGGAGCGGTAGAGGTCGAGTTCGGTCATCCCCTCGCGGAGGGCGGCGAAGCCTGCGGCGATGCCTTCATGGTTGATCTTGCAGCATCGCCTGAGGCAGTCGGCCTCCAGGGGCGATTTTTTGGACCTGACGGCCCATATGGCGCGGGAACAATCGACCAGCTCCGCGTCCTTCAGTTCCCTGAAGAGGTCCTCGCGCTGGACATGGGTCAGATGCATCTTCGTGCCGTTCGTGAACTCCATGCCGATCCGGCCTTTCGCGAGGCCCCTCTCGGCAATCGGGCCGGCGATCGTCGCGGCGAAGCTCGGATAGCCCCCGTCCTTGCCCCCGTCGCGGGTATAGAACCTGATGTCCTCCGCGCAGGAGGTGTAGCCGGCCGTCTCGCGCCCGCTTTTCGAGGTGGCTATCGTCAGGCCGCCGTCCTTCGTGATGACGAGGACGCAGGGCGTGGATACCTTGCTGTCCCAGACGATGCTCTGGAAACCGCAGAAATAGAAGGTGTTGTCGTCGCTCGTGAGGATGAGGGCGTCGAGCCTGTCGCGCCGCATTTCGGCGACGATCCTGGAGAGACGATCGGCATATTCCCCCACGGGGAATTTGAGCATGGGCGATTGCTTCATTCGCTGACTCCCTTGTTGTCGGCATAGAGATGGCATTCGACGAAATGGCCGGGCAGGTATTCCTTCAGGATGGGGCTGGTCTTCCTGCACACATCCATGCAGCTGGGACAGCGGGGATGGAAGTGGCAGCCCGAGGGGGGATCGATGGGGCTGGCCACGTCGCCCTTGATGGGCTGGGCTTCCTTCTTCTCCTCGGGATCGGATTCCGGTATGGCCGAGAGCAGGGCCTGGGTGTAGGGGTGCAGGGGCTTGTCGAAAATCTCTTCCTTGGGCGCCAGTTCGACGATCCTGCCCAGGTACATCACGGCTATCCTGTCGCAGATATGCTTGACGATCCTCAGGTCGTGGGAGATGAAGAGGTAGGTCAGCTTGTACTTTTCCTGGAGATCCTGCATGAGGTTGACGATCTGGGCCTGGATGGAGACGTCGAGGGCCGACACGGGCTCGTCGCAGACGATGAAGGACGGATTCAGGGCGAGGGCGCGGGCCACGCCTATCCTCTGGCGCTGGCCGCCGGAGAACTCATGGGGGTAGCGGTCGAAATACTCGCGCAGGAGGCCGACGTCGTCCATGAGGGAGAGGGCCTTCTCCCTGGCCTGGTCCTTCTGCCCGTGGACGAGGAGGGGCTCCATGATGATCCTGCCCGCCGACATGCGGGGATCCAGCGAGGAGTAGGGATCCTGGAAGATCATCTGTATCTTCCTGCGCAGCTCCCTGGTCTTCTCCTTCTTCATGGCGAAGATGTCCTCGCCCTCGAACCACACCGTGCCCTCGGTGGGCTGGGTGAGCTTGACGATCATCTTGCCCGTCGTGGATTTCCCGCAGCCCGATTCGCCGACCAGGCCCAGCGTCTCCCCCTCGTAGATGGAGAAATCTATGCCGTCCACGGCCTTGAGGTAGCGCTGCTTTTCCAGGTAAGTGTCTTTCTTGACGGGAAGATATTTCTTCAGTCCGGAGACCCTGAGTATCGGCTTGC
>CAZRYP010000001.1:42848-44841 GCA_964604295.1 uncultured Treponemataceae bacterium | reverse complement strand
CCTGCCGAAGCGCGCCGCCACCATGCCCCAGTAGCCGGCGGCGTCGAGGGTCCCGCGGTCGTATTCCCCGCGGTCGGCGGCGTATGCCCGGGGGAAGTCCTCGGGCGGGGCCCCGACGATGTCGGCCATCCTGCTCGCGATCTCCCTGTCCTGGTCGAAGGTGATGACGCGACCGCAGTCGAACACGAAGGTCCTGACGGACTGGGTCCTCCCGGGGCCTCGGGAGCCCCCGCTTCCCGGAATTCCCGTCTGAAGTTCCGATTTCATGCTTTTCCTCTTCCCTTCAGCCCTGCGCGCCGAGGCTCAGCGCGGCCTTGGCGAGGCGGGCCAGGATGACGGGCAACTCGACGAAGGCATACTGGGTCTGCACGCGTTCGCCGCTCTGGTGGTATTCGCGGCCCCAGGGTCCGATGTTCACGACGGGGCATTCCATCGAAATCCTTTCGGTTTCGTCCATGCCGGGGTCGGACACGGGGGACTGGTGCTTCACGAAGGCTCTCTGCTCGGCCGAATCGGCCGGGGCGAGGAAGCTCATGTCGGAAATACCGGGGAAATAAGGGCGGACGCGCATGCTCTTGCCGATTTCCCTCGAAAAATCCGAAAGCTCGGCGCGGAGCATCGCGATGAAGCCCCGGTACTTCTCCTGGTCAAGCTCGGCCCTGGCGTAATAGGGGGGAGCGAAGCCCGTGACCGCGGCCGGACCCTCCAGGCCCGACAAGGGCAGGAGTTCCTGAAGGATGAGGAGGGTCTGCTGGACCCTGTCGTCCGGGTGCTGCCTCGCCGCGTAGGACCTCGCCTTTTCGAGGATGCCTGGGCTCAGGCGCTCGGCTAGCCGGGAGAGCTCGTCGAAATCCATCACCTGGGGCTGCTTCGACGGGAGGGCGAAATGTCCCGATACTCTCCGCGACAGCGTGGATGACCTTTCCCTCAGCGTGGATATGGCACGGTTCATGGCGTCCGCCGCCAGTTTCCCTATGGCTTCGAGGATCTCGTCCGGAGCCCTCGTGTGGCTCAGCACGTTCAGGGCGCAGAAGACGGCCTGGGGAGTCGTCACGTCGTAGGCCGTCCTCGATTCCCTGAAGTAGAGGATGGTGGGAGGGGGGGCTTCCTCGCCGGGCGCTGTCTGGCGTTCCTTGAGGACGTCGGGGTTGCATTCCGCTTCCCTCGCGAACTCGGAGGCCGGAAGCACGGGATTGATGCCGTCGAAAGGGGCTCCCGCGTGGGTGCATTTGCCGACGAAATAGGCGAAGGGAAGGGTTTTCCCGACCGATCCCGTGAAGACGGCCCTGCCCATCTCCCCGTCGTCCTGGTCGACCGCAGAATCGAGGTTGAAGATCGCCGCGGGCTCGAGCCCCCTTTCGGCCAGGTAGTTCTTCAGCATGGCCGAGGCGGCCCTCATGCCGTGGCTGGAGCCTTCCTCGTCGGCCACCGAAAGGAAGAGGAGGTTTCCCTTCCGTGTGAAGGGAGCAGAGAATGAGGCGAGGGTGGAGATGCCGGCGGCGAGGCCGCTCTTCATGTCGAGTATGCCTCGTCCGGGGAGGAATTCTCCCGAAGCCAGGTCTTCCTTCAGCCTGGAGAGTGGATTGTCCTTGCCCGTGACCTCTGCCAGGGATTCCAGCATTCTCCGCGAGAGGGTTTCGGGATCGAAGGCCCAGGGTTCGAGGGAGCCGTACATGGAGGTCTGCACGACGTCGTAGTGGCCGGTGAGGATGACGCAGCGCCTGCCCGAGCCCCTGACGAGGGCGAACACGTTGGAGCGTTCCTTGGGATCCCCGGGGATCGGCAAGGCAGCGAGGTCGCCTGGGTTGTTCCTGAAATAGGGGATCTGCCCGAGTATCGAAAGGAGGAAGGGCGCGAAGGCCCTTTCTCCGGGGGAATCCGTGATGCTGGCCGACCTCGTGAGGAGGATGGCCAGTTCCCTTACGTCGTCGAAGCTTGGCGTTTTTTCCATGGCAAAAAATATATCCTGAAGACCGCGGGAAAAGTAAGGCCT
>CAZRYP010000001.1:34707-42748 GCA_964604295.1 uncultured Treponemataceae bacterium | reverse complement strand
AAGGCCTCAGGCCGAGGCCGGACCGGTCTTCCGGGAACGGCGGTCCGGATCCCTACAGCCCGAAGAGGCGCTTCAGGGTCGCGATGTTCCTGGGGTTGACCGTCCTCGAGCCTTCGTTCGTGTACGAGTAGTCGATGAGTTCCCTGTATTCGGCTTCCACCCTGTGGCGCACGAGCTTGAGCGTCGAGTTGATGGTGCCGTCCCCGTCGCCCAGCTGCCCGCCGATGATCTGGAAGCTGATGGGCACCCAGCTCGCCTCCACGGGCCTGGCCGTACGGCTGTCCCTGAAGCGGTAGAATTCCTCCCGCAGGAGGCCGCAGAGGACTTCGGCGCTCGTGATATGCCTTTCGGCTATCAGGGCCTTCGTCTTCGCGATGTCGAGGGCGACAAGAGCGCAGGGGTGCTTTTTGTAAAGGCACCAGGCCATGACATGCTCGACGAAGCCCGTCGACATCATGACAGCTTCCTCTATCGTCTCGGGGCTGTATTTGTTGCCCGAATCGGAGATGAGGAGGGCGTGCCTGCGCCCGAGGACGGTGAGGAATCCGTCCTCGTCGATGAAGCCTATGTCCCCAGTGAGGAGGCTGCCGTCCTTCAGCGCAGCGGCTGTGGCCTCGGGATTCCTGTAATAGCCCTTCATGACGCTTTCGCCCGAGACGCAGATCTCCCCGGTTTCGCCGGCGGGCAGCTCCCTCCCGCCTTCGTCCAGGATGCGGCAGCCGACGGAGGGCATGGGTCTCCCCACCGTGCCGAACTTGTGGCAGCCGAGAATATTCGAGGAGACGATGGGTCCGGCTTCGGTGAGGCCGTAGCCGGGCAGGAGGGGAAGGCCGAGGGCGGCGAAGAACTTCTCCTGGTCCGGATCGAGCCTGGATCCCCCGTTCACGCAGAACACGATCGAACTGCCGAAGGCCTTCCTCCTTATCGTGCCGAAAAGGAGGGTTTTCGCCAGGAAGTAGGGGAGGAAAGCCGTAAGCCTTTTTCCTGGTGGCGGACTGGACCAGCCGTCCCCCATCCAGGTCCTGGCCGCCTCGATGCCCGCGCCGAAGAGCTTTTCCACCAGGGGACCCTTTTCCTCGACGCCCGCGAGTATTCGTTTGCGGAAATTGACGGCGAGGGCCGGGACGGTGAAAAAGAAGTGGGGCTGGCATTCCTGGATGTTGAGGGGGATGTTCCTCAGGGTCGCGATGCCGCCGCTGCGGTTGTCGAGGAAATAGAGGGAGACGCCCGTCCACAGGGCGGCGATGATGGCCGCCGTATGGACGAAGGAGTGGTCGGCGGGAAGGATGAGAAGGGTTTTGAACTTGGGCGTGTCGAACTGAAGCTTCACGTCGTGGCTGTTCGTCCAGAGATTGAGGTGGCTCAACATGACGCCCTTCGGATTGCCCGAAGTGCCCGACGTGTAGGATATCGTCGCCAGCCAGTCCTCGCCCACGGAGGAGGATACCGAATCGAGCCTCGCGGCGGCCC
Source organism: uncultured Treponemataceae bacterium (assembly GCA_964604295.1). Classification (GTDB taxonomy): domain Bacteria; phylum Spirochaetota; class Spirochaetia; order Treponematales; family Rectinemataceae; genus CAZRYP01. Next base: position 41,278 of record CAZRYP010000001.1, on the reverse strand, counting down.
CCGACGCGTCGGCCAGGATCTTCCTGCCCTCGGCCAGGGCGGCGGAGAAGGCGACGAGCCGTTCTTCCCCGATTCCCGCCTCCGCCGCCCTGGCCCTCGCCCAACCGATATCCTCGCCCAGATAAATGAGGGGAATAGTGAAGCCGCCTGAGGCCAGGGCCGCGAAGGACTTCTCCAGGTGGTTATGGGTGGTGAGGAGGAGCCCCGAACCCGAATGCCCGAGCCTGAAACCGACCTCCCCGGGATTCAGCTTCGTGGAGAGGGCCACAGAGACGAGGCCCGCATACATGGCTCCGTATTCGCCTTCGAGCCACTCGGGGCTTCCCTCGCCCAGGATGGCCATCCTGTCGCCCGGCGCGAATCCCGAGGAGAGGAGCCAGGCGGCGAATGCCCTCGATGCCTCGCGGACTTCCGAAAAGCTCGAGGCCTTGAATCCCTCGTCGGTCTTCCTGTGGGCGTAGGGGGAGGAAGGCCAGGCCGCGGCCGCGCGGTCCAGCATCGCCAGGATGGTCTTCTTCATCTGAGGAGTCTCCCCGCGGGTCAAGACGGCGGTCCCTCTCACGAAAGCTTGAACAGGGTCTTGAGCGTGTCGATGTTCCTGGGGTTCACCGTGACGGAGCCTTCCTTGGTGTAGGAGTAGTCGAGAAGGTCCTTGTACACCTGGGAAACCCTGAAGCGGACGATCTTCATCGTGGAATTGACCGTTCCGTCCTTTTCGCCGAGGGCTGCTGGCAGAATCTGGAAGGCCGCGGGGATCCAGGCGTTTTGCACCTTTTTCGCCCTGGGGTCGTTCCTGAAGGCGTAGAATTCGTCCTGGAGGACCGCGCAGAGTTCCGCCGCCGTCGCGATGCCCCTGGCCTTGATGAAGCGCTCCATCTTGCCCGAATCCAGGGTGACGAGGGCGCAGGAATACTTCCTGTGGTCGCACCAGACCATGACCTGGTCGATCAGGTCGGTCGAAGTGACGATGGCTTCCTCGATTTCCTCGGGACTGTACTTTTCCCCGTCCTCGGCGATGAGGAGGGCCTTTTCCCTTCCCACGACGACAAGGAAGTCGTCCTCGTCCAGGTAGCCGAGATCGCCCGTCCAGAGGCTCCCGTCCCTGAGCGCCTCCGCGGTGGCCTCGGGATTCCTGTAGTACCCCTTCATGACGTTCCCGCCGGTGATCACGATCTCGCCCGTGGTGCCGCGCGGGGCTTCGGTCCCGTCGGCCAGCATGATCCTGCACTTCAGCGACGGGGCGAGGATGCCCGAGGAGCCGAACTTGTGGCGCTTGGGCACGTTGGCCGAGATGATGGGCGCGGCTTCCGTGAGGCCGTAACCCTGGTAGATGGGCACGCCGAGGGCGACGAAGAATTCCTGCTGCTTGACGTCCAGGAGGGCGCCGCCGCCGACGCAGAAAAGGATCGAGTCGCCGAAGACAGCCTTCCTGATAGTGCCGAAGACGAGGGTCCTGGCGAGGAAATAGGGGAGGAAGGCCCCGAGCCTCGTGCCGACGGATGGCGTATCGAAGCCGTTTCCGTGCCAGCGGATGCCCGCCGCGATGCCCGACTTGAAGATCTTCTCGATGATGCCGCCCTTCTCCTCCATCGCCGCGATGATCTTCTTCATGAAATTGCCCGAGATGGCGGGCACGGTGAAGAGGAAGGTGGGGTTCACTTCCTTGAGGTTGAGGGGAATGTTGCGCAAGGTGGCGATGCCGCCGCCTCGCGAATCGACGAAATAGAGGGCGATGCCGCGTACGAGGGCGGTATAGAGCCCGACCGTGTGGGCGAAGGAATGGTCCACGGGGAGGATGAGGAGGGTCCTGTAATGGACGGGGAGTTCGAACATGTCGATCGCGTCGTGGCAGTTGGTCCAGTAATTGAGATGGGTGAGCATGATGCCCTTGGGGTTGCCCGTCGTGCCCGAGGTGTAGGAGATGGTCACGACATCGTCTTCCTCGGTCTCCGCGGCTATCGCGTCGAGCCTGGCGGCCATGTCGGAGCCCGGGGCTTCGATAAGCCTTCGGCCTTCGGCCATGGCTTCCCCGAATCCGATGAAGCGGTCGGCGGATAGGCCCTGCTCGGCGGCCTGAGCCCGTCCCCATTCGACGTCGTCATCCAGATAGACGAGGATGATGCCCTGGTTCCTGGCCGTCCGCAGGGCGGGGAGGACTTTCGGCAGCTGGTTATGGGTGGTGAGGAAGCCCCTGGCTTCCGAATGGTCGAGCCTGAAGGGGATTTCCTCGGCCAGAAGCTTGATCGAGAGGGGAACGGAGACCAGCCCCGCGTCCATGACGCCGAATTCGCCGCAAATCCATTCGGGGCTGCCTTCGCCCAGGATGGCCATGGCCTCGCCCTTCGCGTATCCTCGGGAGACGAGCCATGCCCCGAATTGGCGCGCCTTTTCGCGCGCCTCCCCGAAGCTGGTCGGCAGGTAGCCCTCATCGGTTTTCCTGAGCGCGTAGGGATCGTTGGTCCACTCGGCGGCCGCCTCGTCGAGCATTCTGAAGACTGTCCGTTTCATGTGGTCCTCCTGGAGCGTCATGCGCGTGTAGGCGCCATGGCACATCGCCGCCATAGAGTGGCGTATAAAAATAGCACGAAGCCGGAGACAGCGTAAAGCGAATTATGCCGCGCGCCGTCAGGCGGTTTTCCCCGCGGGCTTGAATCGTACGAAAACTATCGCAAGCTTGGTTGACATGCCCTGCCATGTGGTGGACAATCCCATTAAATAATTTGCCGCAAAAGTGCGCCGATTCCATACCCCGAAATTCGACGTAACGCAAGGAAGGTTTTCATGAAAAGAATCACACTCATCTCTGCTCTCCTCACCGCAGTTCTCGTCTCGGGCTTCGCCCAGCAGACCACGGCATTCGCGGGCAAGCCCGCCGTGCTCACGGCCATCGGCCAGAGCGCGGATTTCGAAATGGTCAAGGTCCTTTTGACGAGGAACAAGATACCGTTCAAGGCCGATACCCTCGTCAAGGCCGAGAATCTCGACGCCTCTTCCCCGACGCTTATCCTCGTCGTCGGCGCCAGCTCCAAGGGACTCGGAGCCGCGGGCATCAGCGCCGAGGCCGAGCTCGCGAGGACCAAGGCCCTCGTCAAGCGCGCCCGGGAGCTCAAAATGAGCGTCATCACCGTCCACGTCGGCGGCCTCGCCCGCCGAGGCGCCCTGTCCGACAGTTTCATAGAGCTGTGCATGGCCTCGTCCGACTACGCCATCGTCGTCGAGGCGGGCAACCAGGACGGCTTCTTCACGAAATTGGCGACCAAGGCCAATATCGCGGTCACGATGGTCGAGCGCATATCGTCGATCGGAGCCCCCCTGGCCGCGGCCTTCAAATAGGGAGAGGCGCTCGATGAAACGTACCGCGCTCCTCCTCATCCTGGCCTCTCTCTGTCTCGGATCGGCCGCGGCCCAGTCAGCCGCGGCGTCCGACCTCCACGGCCTTTACCTCATCCACCACGACTACCGTCCCTCCGCGTCCCTGACGAAGACGGGCTGGCTCTCCGATTACTATCCCGGGCTTCTCGGCACTCCCGGCGACAGCAAGGTGTATTACTTCGAAGGGAAAAATCCCGGCGGGACCCTGTTCGTCGGCGGCGGAACCCACTCCAACGAGATCGCCGGCATCATGGCGGCGGTCGCCATGATCGAGAACCTGAAGGTGGAGGCGGGCAGGGTCATAGTGGTTCCCAACCTCAACAACTCCGCCGTGACCCACCAGGACAAGGAACCCAGCATGCCCTCGTACACCTCCCGCGGTCCGTCCTGGATAAGCCTGGACACCCCGAGCGGCCGCAGGTACTTCAAGTACGGTTCCCGCGCCACCAACATGGCGCAGCAGGGCGTACCCGATCCTCTGGGAGGATATGTGCATCCCGACAGCAAGGAAGCGCCCCTGCCGGCCTGGGAATTCAGGAACCTCAACCGCGCCTATCCGGGGCGCACCGATTCCGGCCTGACGCAGAAGATCGCCTTTTCGATCATGCTTCTCCTCAACAAGGAGAAGGTGGACTTGGCCTTCGACTACCACGAGGCCGATGTGGGCGGCCGGCTGGCCAACATGATGGTGGCCAATCCGAAGAATATAGGCCTCGCCGCCGCGGCCGTGCTCAACGTGGACCTGGATTTCGGCCTGACGCTGAAGCTGGAGCCTTCCAATATGGAGTTCCGCGGTCTTTCCCACAGGGAATGGGGAGCCGGATCCGGCGCCGCTTCCTTTCTCATCGAGACGCCCAACCCGGCCATGGTCCGCGACGCGGCTGATGACGTGGATGTCGTCAACGATCCCCAGAACCCTCTCGGCTTGAGAGTGGCCACTCATCTGGCCGGAACCGAGGCCGTCGTGGGCGTGTTCAATGAGACGCATCCCGAAAAAAGCATCCTGTTCTCCGGTCTTCCGGGCTATCGGCAGCTCCTCGAGAACGGCCTGGGCCCTTACCTCAAGTAAAGTCCGATATCGCCGGCCGGCTCCCATGGAGCCGGCCGATCAGGCGGCGCGTTGTTCGCCGCCCAGTTCATTTCAGGAGGAGTCCATATGAAGATGAGAAGAGGCTTTATCTCGATAGCGCTCATCGCGCTGTTGCTTTCGGGCAGCCTCGGAACGGCCTTCGCCCAGAAAGCCGCCACCGTAATTCCCGAAGTCGTTTCCAGCACGGGCATGGTCGCCTCGGCCCACCCGCTCGCGTCCCAGGTAGGCCTCGACATCCTCAAGGCAGGCGGCAACGCCGTCGATTCCGTCGTGGCCACAGCCTTCGCCAACGGCGTCGTCGAACCCAACGCCAACGGCATAGGCGGAGAGGGCTACATCGTCATCTACATGAAGGGAACCAACAAGGCGACGTCGATCGACTATCGCAGCCGGGCTTCGTTTAACAAGGCGGCAGAGGGCGAAAAATGGCCCGCCGCGGGACATAGGGGAGTGGCCGTTCCCGGAACGGTCGCCGGACTCGCCATGGCCCTGGAGAAATACGGAACGATGAGCCTCGCCCAGGTGATCGAGCCGGCCATCAAGCTGGCCGAGGAAGGTTTTGTCGTCAGCCCGACCCTCGCCGGCGTCATCTCCGACAACTACAAGCGCGCCATGCCCAACAAATACCTGATGTCCATCATCGCCCCCGACGGCCTGCCCCTCGAAGCCGGCGATACTTACAAGAATCCCGACCTGGCCAAGAGCCTGAAACTTATCGCCAAGGAAGGCGCCGACGCCTTCTACAAGGGAGAGATCGCCAAGGCCATAGCCGCCGACATGAAGGCTAACAACGGACTCATCGACGAGAACGACCTGGCCCAGTACAAGGCCATCGAGCGCGAACCCGCAAGCGGCAAGTACCGCGGCTACGACATCGTTTCGGCGCCCGCCCCCGTCGGCGGCTTCCTCCTCATCGAGTCGCTCAACATGCTCGAAAACTACAACCTCAAGTTCCTGGGCTTCGATTCGGCCATGAAGCTCCACCTCTTCGCCGAGGTGCTCGCGAGGGCCTTCGATGACTACTACGACGTCCTCGGCGACCCCGACTATGTCGATGTCCCCATGAAAGCCCTTACCTCTCAGGGATACGCCAACGCCAAGGCCGCATCCATCAAGCTCGACGCCATGACGACCAAGTACGAGAAGATCAATCCCAACAGCGAGCACTGGAGCACCACCCACATGTCGGTGGTCGACAAGGACGGCAATGTGGTCGCCCTCACCCAGACCCTGTCCAGCTTCTTCGGCGCCGCGGTGGCCGTCCCCGGCACGGGCGTCATCCTCAACAACGAGATGGGCAACTTCAACGGCAAGAAAGGCACTTCGGCCTACCTGCCCGGCAAGCGCATGAACACGACCATCGCCCCGACCCTCATCATGAAGGACGGCAAGTCCTTCGCGACCCTCGGCACCCCGGGAGCCATGAGGATCATCCCGACCCTGACCCAGATCGTCACCAACCTGATAGACTATGGCATGGGCATCCAGGAAGCCATCGAGGCTCCTCGCATGTACTGCACCTACCTCCAGGGGCCGGGCAAGACGACGATGGAACTGGAAGGCACGCTCTTCTCCGCCAAGACCTCGGCCGACCTCGCGCTCCTGGGCTACAAGGTGAAGAGCTACGATGCGCGCGATCTCTACTTCGGCGGCGTGCAGGGCATCGTCATAAAGGACGGCACGCTGTACGGCGGAGCCGATCCCCGCAGGGACGGCGCGGTTTTCGGATATTGACCTCCGACTTTCGAAGCGAAGGGGCGGCCGCGAGGCCGCCCCTTGTATAGGAAACAAGCAATACTATGAAAAGCATCGCCGGACACCGCACCAAGCCATCCTTCCTCGCGCTTTTCCTCCTGGCCGCCGCCATGGCGGCCTGGGGGCAGCCCCGGCCTCCCGCCTTCGAAGCCGCCCTGGCCGAACAGAGGCCGGGCAAGGCGCTGTCCAGGATAGGGGCCCTCTCGGACTATGTCCCCTCGCTCGCCGGAACGGCCATGGACAGTCCCGTCTACTTCCTCGAGCCCGAGGTTCCGAGCCCCGGCTCTCCCGCTATACTCATCCTGGGCGGCACCCACGGCAACGAAGTGGCGGGGGTGGTGGCGGCCTCTCTCT
>CAZRYP010000001.1:26467-34697 GCA_964604295.1 uncultured Treponemataceae bacterium | reverse complement strand
CTCCTGGGCCCGGCCCGTTTCGGCCAGGCTCATCGTCGTGCCCAGGGCGAACGCCTCCGCGGCCACATGGCCCGACCCCGACAGACCCGGTCCGGCGTACATCGCGATTCCGGGGGCATCGGGAGAGCGCCGTTTCAGATACGGCTCGCGCCTGACCAAGCCCGGGGACGAAATCCTCCCCGACCCCCCGGCCTTTCTTCCCCAGGGTGCCGAGCCCGGGAACGTCCTGGCCGGTCAGGAAGCGCGCAACCTCAACCGCAATTATCCGGGCGATCCTTCGGGATCCCTCACTTCAAGGACGGCGGCGGCGATACTCGCCATAATACGCCAAGAGAATGTGAAGGCGGCTTTCGATTTTCACGAGGCCGGCCCCTCTTCGGGCCTGGCCTGGGACATCATCGCCCATCCCAAGAACATCGGGTACGCCGCCATCGGGATTCTCGCGGCCGAGGACAGGGGAGTCAGGATGGTCCTCGACCAGTCGAGGGAGATACATAGGGGACTATCCCATCGCGAGTGGGGCGAGAGGACGCTTGCGGCAGCCTATCTGATAGAAACCTTGAACATGGGGCAGGTCGCGGGCGGAAATCCCGGCTTCGATCACCTGGGCGATCCCAAGGCTCCCCTGTGGAAACGCGCGGGCATCCAGATAGAGACTGTCCTCGCCATCCTGGAAGCCCATTCCGAGATGGACGAATCCGCCGGCTGGGCGACGATAAGGGCTATGCCCGGCATCGAGGCACTACAGCATGACTTTTCTCGATACTTTTGAAACCCTGGCCCGGATCGGGAAGGCTCTTCCCTCGGGGCATGGGCTTATGGGGCTGGCCTCCAAACTGGCCGTAGGGGACGAAACCGCGGCAGGCGGGGTAGCCGGAAAGGTAGCCGGAAGGGCGGCCGGAAGCGTAGCCGGAAGGGCAGGGCGGCTCTTTTCCCCAGCAGGCCCGAACTCCGGCTGGCCGGGGGAGGCGGGCCTGCTCGGGGACCCCGATGAAGCCGGGGGAGAAGAAAACCCCGTCTTTCTGCTATGGCTGGGGCGGAGGCTCCACGCCGGGGCCAGCCAGCGCCAACTCCTCCTGTACCCTCCTCCCGGAAGATACAGGGCGGAATACTGGAGCCCGGGCGATGGCCGCCTCGCCGGCGTGGAGATCGGGACTTCCTCGCCCCTCGTCCTCGGTCCGCCGGGGGAGGGTCCCTTCATCGTCCTCTTCCGCCGGCTTCCCTGAGAAAGCCTTTCCTCTCGCCTCAAGATTGACAAAAGCACCGAGCCGGTATACCTTGAAGCCAACCACTCCACCCCCAAGGCGGCGATCCCATGAGCTATTCCGACCCTACCAAGATGGGCATTCTCGCTTGCCCCGGCGCGGAAGCATTCGCGGACCAGGTGGTCCGCAAGCTGGCCGGGATTTACAAGCGGCGCTTCGACAGGAAGACCCAGGCCTTGGCTTCGCGCTACCACATCAGCCAGGAACTGGCCATCAGGAAGATCAATTTCGCGAATGACGCGAATTCCAGCCTCCTCTACATGCCCGGACCCACGGACAGGTACAGGGCGCCCCAGTTCAAGATCAACGCCCGGCACACGTTCTTCGCCAACGGAGAGGTGAAGACCGAGATCCTCGAATCGGTCAGGGGCAAGGATCTCTTCATATTCCAGGACATCGAGAACCACCAGCCCATAGCCTTCAACGACGGGTCGGTCAACAGGGTGATGTCGGTCAACGATCACATATTCAATCTCTTCGTGGCCATCGACGCGGCGATGCAGGCGGGAGCCAACCGCATCAACCTCGTCCTGCCCATGTATCCATACTCCCGCCAGCACAAGAAAAAGGGTAGGGAAGGCCTCACCGCGGCCAGGGTGGGCGCCATGCTCGAAAACCTCGGCGTCTCGCGGATCATCACCCTGGACATCCATTCGCGGGAGATCGAGAACTGCTTCGACACGCTGCGCCTCGAAAACCTCCATGCCTCATTCCAGATCATAGAGAAGCTCATGTCCATCGTCGACCTGCAGACGGAAAACCTCGTCGTGCTGGCCCCGGACACGGGGGCCATCGACAGGAACAAGTTCTATGCCAACGCCCTGCAGAGGCCATTGGCCCTCCTCTACAAGGAGAGGGACTATTCCAAGGTCACGAAGAGCGCTTCTGAGTCGAATATCAGCGAGATGAGGCTTCTGGGCAACGTCGACGGCAAGACCGTATTCATGGCTGACGACATGATCGGGACGGGCGGCACCCTCATAAAGGGCATGAAAAACCTCAAGGAGCTGGGCGCTTCCAGGGTCATCTGCGCGGTATCCCTCCCTCTCTTCAACGGCACGGCCATCGATGATTTCGACGCCGCCTACAGACAGGGATACTTCTACAGGATAATCGGCACCAACGCCGTCCACCACAAGGAACTGCTCCAGAAGGAATGGTACATCCAGGCCGACGTGACGGGACTCTTCGCCCAGATCATCAGCCTCGTCCATCACGACCGCTCCCTCTCCTCCCTCCTGGACAACAGGGACGTCGTCGCCAGGCTCATAAGGAAGCAGATGGAAAAAGGCGCCCTGAAGCAGGGGACCCTCGGGCTCACGACGCCCGAATTCTCCGGAGGCGAGACGGCGATTCCCCACGACGAAGTCATCCCCTACGGAGCGGCCGACAAGAAGTGATCCTCCGGAATCTTCCCCGCGATATCCGCGGTCTCGTCTTCGACATGGACGGGACCCTCTATACCCATGAGGGCTATTTTTCCTGGCAGGAGAGTTCGCAGGTGGCGCGCCTCGCGCGCCGGCTCGGCCTTTCCGCGGAACGGGCGCAGGCTCTCCTGGACGAGGCGCGGGAGGCGCGCCGCGCGGCAGGCCTCCCCAGGACGAGCATGGCCAGGCATTTTCTCGCCCTGGGCATCGACATGGCCACCATCGTCCGGTGGCGCGAGGAGGAAATCCGCCCGGCCGAATGGCTCGAGGCCGATCCCCTCCTGGACGAAGCCCTCGCCTTTCTGGCTTCCCGCTTCCGCCTCGCCCTCCTCACGAACAATCCGGCGCGGGTGGGCGCCGCGAGCCTTGCCGCCCTGGGCGTGTCCGCGCGCTTCGAGGCCGTGATCGGCTTGGACGACACCTTCGAGTCGAAGCCCGCCCCCCAACCCTTCCTCAAGGCTTGCGGCGCCCTCGGCCTTCCCCCTTCCGCCTGCGTTTCGATAGGGGATAGAAGGGACGTGGACATAGAGCCGGCTCTCTCGCTGGGCATGGGGGGAATCCTCGTATCCGGGGTCGCTGATGTGTATGGCCTGCCCGAGCTGCTCTGCTCCGGCGCCAATCGGATTCCCGGGGCCGATGAACTTCATGGCAGCGGCCGCTCCCTCGAAGGGAATCAACGGCCGGCAGGCTGAAACACTCTCACACCGAAAAGTGCCTCAATTCCTCGGCGATGGCATAGGCGCAGTCGCCCATCTTCTCGACATGGCGTATCAGGTCGATGTAGAGGAGCTCGGCCTTGACATCAGCGCCGCCCTTCAGCCTCTTCCTGGCCAGCTTCTTGAGATGCTTCTTGAAGGCGTCGATCTTGTCTTCCATTTCCGAGGCCATGCCCAGCTCGATTTCGGTCAAGCCCACATGGAGCCTCGCGGCGATGAAGGCGAGGAACTCGTCGACCAGGTCGGAGAAGGGCTTGAGGGCGGCCAGCGCCTCGGGCTCGAAGCGGAGGCGCTTGCTCCGCTTTTTCTTGAGCAGAAAGGCGATGCTGAGGCATTCGTCCGTCATGCTCTCCAGTTCCGAGATAATGCGCAGCTTCATGCCCACCCTGCCGCGAGTCCTCTCCGAAAGGTCTGTCGTCGTCACCGCGATGAGGAATTTGGACAATTCCTCGTGCATGAGATCCGCGTAGTTTTCCTTGGCGGTGAACCACTGGATTTCCGCGTCGAAATCGGGAGCTTCCTTTTCGAAATTGCCGCGTATCCTGCCGAACATGGCCTGGGCTATCCCTGCCATGTCGGCGATTTCCTTGCGCGCGTGGATGAGGGAGAGCTCGGGCGTGGCCATCAGGGTCTTGGGGAGGTAGATGGCGCGCATTTCGGCCTCGCCCGGCTTCTCCCTGATGATCCGCTCGAGGAGGGCGGCGTATTTCCCCACGAAGGGCAGGAGAATGATGGTGTTCGCGCTGTTGAAGAGGGTGTGGAGCATGGCGATGTGGACGCCGATGCTCTGCGGGCCGATCGGACCGGGGACGGTCCAGTCGACCAGCGTCATGAAGGGCTTGAAGAATATCACGACCCAGATCGTGCCCAGCACGTTGAAGAGTATGTGGGCCCAGGCGGCACGCTTCGCGCTCGTGCTCGCTCCCGAGGCTATCGAGGCGAGGAAGGCATCGAAGGTGGTGCCGATGTTGGCTCCCAGGGTGAGGGCGGCGGCGATGTCGAAATCGATGATGCCCTGGGAGGCCATGGCGATGACGATGGCCAGCGTGGCGCTCGAGGCGTTGATGAGGATGGTGAAGAGGGTTCCGGCCAGCACGGCGAGGATGATGGCGATGAAGCCGAGGTCGGAAAAGCTCCTCAGGAAGAGAAGCATGTCGGGCGAAGGGTTGGGTATGGCGTCGGCGATGAATCCGAGCCCCAGGAATATGAGGGCAAGGCCCATGAGTGCGTTTCCGTAGCTCTTGAAGGCATCTGAGCGGCGCTTCGTGATCGACATGAAGAATCCGAGGCCGAAAATGGGTACGGCGAGCGAGGCGATGCTGAACTTGGCTATGCCGATGACGGCGATGATCCATCCCGTAAGGGTCGTGCCGATGTTGGCGCCCATGATGACGCCTATGCCCTGGGTGAGGGTGAGAAGTCCGGCGTTGACGAAGGTGATGAGCATGACCGTCGTCGCCGATGAGGACTGGACGGCCACCGTGACGACGGTGCCCGTCAGCACCGCCATGAGGCTGTTCTTCGTCATGAAATTGAGAGTGCTCTGGAGCTTTTCCCCGGCCGCCCGTTGTATACCGTCGCTGGTCCGCTCCATGCCGTACATGAAGAGGGCCAGGCCGCCGAGCAGTTTCAGGAACATCGTCACAATATCCATCATGCCTTCCTTGGCCGCAGTATATACATTCCGGGCGCGCGCATGAAGTGAGGCGCCGGAGCGCCCGCCGGCACGGGAGCCATCGGCACGGGAGCCATCGGCACGGGCACCGCCGGCCCGCTGGTTTTAATGTCCGGGTCAGGGTAGATTTCTCTCCATTATGAAGAGACTCAGCATTCTCGCTTTCTCGCTTTTCCTTGCCCTGGCCGCGGGCTGGGCTCAGCCCCTGTCCCTGCCCGCCCTCGCCGACATGCTCCCTCCCGGCAGTTCTTGGGTACCCGGTTCCCTTTTCATGAGAGTCGATACGGGAAAGGGCTCCAGGCCGACTATGAAGCCGGCGGGTTTCGACATCGCCGATCCCGCGGCCTCGCCGGCGCCCGAATCCGGGAAGTCCGTGGACAAGGCCCTGAGAATCGAAGCCCTGGTCCTGCTTCCCGCCTCGGCCGATTCGGCCCTCGCGAAATCTCCTTCCCAGTCCGCCCTTTCCGAAACCCTCGGGAAGCTGGCCCTCATCCTGGGTTCTGTCCACACGATGGAGGGAATCGAGTACTGGTCGGCGAGCAGGCAGGTAATGCGGACCCTCTACGCCGAGGCGCACAGGCTGGACTCTCCCTCGGGCAAAGCCGCGCTTCCCGATCCCCTGGAAGTCGCGTCGAATCCCGGAAGCTCGGCCACCTTCCACGCCTATCTCCGCGACCTGACTTTCGGCGGAAACGTGATGGAATATACGGTGAAGATCGGCAGGACCTCCATAGCCATGACGAACGTGAACGCCACGACCATGAGATACTACCTCCTCCCCCTCGTTCCGCCCGGCGGCATGAAAAGCAGCATACTCATCGTGCCGTGCAGGGAGGGACTTCTCGTCCATTTCCTGACGACGATAGACTCGATCGACCTGATGGCCGGAAGGGTGTTCGAGTCCGCGGGAAACAAGGCCCTGGCCGTGCTCGGCTGGTTCGCGCGCGAGACGGCGGCGGCCGGGCTCACGAAGGAAAGCGGTCTGCCGAGGAATATCGAAGATGTGGAGAGGTTGAAGTGAAAAGAGGGCCGGATGCCGCGGCTTCCGGCCTCCGGTTTTAAGCTTGCTGGACTTCCTTCACTTCGGGCACGATTTTCTTGAGATAGGCTTCGACGCCCTGCTTGAGGGTCATCATGGAATAGGGGCAGGATCCGCAGGCGCCGGTCAGTCTGACCTTGACGATTCCGTCGTCGCTCACGGACACGAGTTCTATATCGCCGCCATCGGCCTGGAGCGAGGGGCGGACATCCTGTATGGCTGCAGTGACGCGTTCATTCAACATCAGGGTACTCCTTGTACCACGATAGTCTAACAATTTACGGCAGGAAGGGTCAAGTTGCGCGGGTAATGGCGCTGCCGCCGATATCGGCAAAACTTCTAGCGGCAACCCGGCGACATGTGATACACTTCCGCCATCTCGATGGAAGGGATGTGGATGGCACGCATCATTGTCTTCGTGAACCAGAAAGGCGGGGTGGGCAAGACCACGAGCGCGATCAACATAGGCGCCGCTCTTGCGATGCTCGGCAGGAAAACCTTACTCATAGACTTCGATCCCCAGGGCAACCTCACCTCGGGCGTCGGCGGACCTTCGGGGGCCAAGGGCGTCTACCAGGTTATCTCGGGCTTGAGGGAATTGAAGGAAGTGATCCTCGCCACCACGGTGCCGAATCTCTTCCTCGCGCCCTCCTCGATCGATCTCTCCGGCGCCACCGTCGAACTCGTCGACAAGGAAGACAGGAACGAGTATCTGAAGCGCGCGCTGGCCACCGTATCCAACGACTACGAATTCATCCTCGTCGATTGCCCTCCCTCCCTCGGCATCCTGACCCTCAACGGCCTCAACGCGGCCACGGAAGTCATCATCCCCCTCCAGTGCGAATATTTCGCCCTCGAGGGCCTCTCCCTCATCCTGCAGACCATAGGCCTCGTCCAGAAGAGCATGAATCCCACGCTCAAGATAAGCGGCATTCTCCTGACGATGTACGACGGAAGGACTAAGCTTTCCCAGGAAGTCGTCCGCCAGGTTACCGAGTATTTCAGGGACAGGGTCTTCAAGACGATAGTCCCCAGGAACATAAGGCTTTCCGAAGCCCCCTCCCACGGTCTGCCCGTGATGTACTACGACCCGACCTGCATAGGCGCGAGGAGCTACCAAGCCGTCGCGGAGGAGTTGATCCATCGTGTCTAAATTCGGTTTGGGCAAGGGTCTCGGCGCCCTCATCCCCGAGCACCAGCAATATTTCGATTCGTCGAAGAATCCTGCCGACGTCGGCGACAGCATCACGATCGTACCCCTCGCGAGGCTCAAACCCAATCCCGACCAGCCTCGCAAGACCTTCCCGGATTCCTCGATCGACGAGCTGGCCGAATCCATCCGCAAGCACGGCCTCCTCCAGCCCATACTCGCCGAACCCGCGAGCGGGGGCGACTACATCATCGTCGCGGGCGAGCGGAGATTCCGCGCCGCGGGCAGGGCGGGACTGACCGAAGTTCCCGTCATCGTGCGCTCGGTGTCCTCGGAAAAGCGCCTCCAGCTCTCCCTCATCGAGAATATCCAGAGGGAGGACCTCAACCCGATGGAAGAGGCGAGGGCGTACCACAGCCTCATGGAAATCACGGGATATACGCAGGAGCAGGTGGCCGAGGCCGTGGGCAAGAACCGCAGCACCGTAGCCAACGCCCTCCGCCTCCTCAGGCTTTCGGAAGCCATGCAGACCGCGGTGCGCGACGGCTCCATCTCCGCCGGCCATGCGCGCAGCCTCCTGGCCGTCGCGGAGGACGGAGCCCGCGAGGCTCTCTTCGCCCGTATCGTCGCAGAGGGACTCTCCGTCCGCCAGGCCGAGCTGGCAGTCCAGGAGTTGAGCGGCTCGGGCGTCGGCAGGAAGGCGCGGAAGGGCCGCAAGGCCGCGAAGGACGGCGATGCCCTCGACCCCGATCTCCGCGCCCTCTGCGAACTCCTCATAGAGCGTTTCGGGACCAAGGTGGAAATCCGCGGCGACATGAAGCGCGGGTCCATAATCGTAGAATATTACTCATCCGACGACCTGCAGCGAATCCTGGAGACCGTGGGCGAGGGCTGATGCGCAACCTGACCAGACTTGTCGCGATCGCGCTCCTCATCGCGGCCGCCGCGGTAGCGGCGG
>CAZRYP010000001.1:13038-26457 GCA_964604295.1 uncultured Treponemataceae bacterium | reverse complement strand
CGAAGCCTCCTCGGAATCCGGGACCCTCAACAGCTACAAGGGCTGGAACGTCCGCTGGGGCATCGCCGCCTCTCCCGAAAAACTTGCGAGCCTCATCGGGGCCGCCGAAGCCTTCGGCGTGGACCTGCTCAGGTCGAAGGACGCTGCCACGGGGGAAAACCTGGTCCTGGGCTTCGGGGAAGCCCACGGCGTCTTCGCAGTCCCCCTCGAATCGGCCGTCGCCGTCGTGGTCGACTACGCCAATCTCAAGGCCATCTCGCCGCGAGTTCGCGAAGTGCGCATCTACGAGTCCGGTCCGCCCCGCTGGCATGTCTATGAGGACATAGGCGTCAATTTCCTCGGCATCTCCGTGGGCTACAGGCTGGACGCGGAAACCCTTCGCGACGATCTGCCCGGCGGCGCCGTGGGCCTGCGCGGCCGCCTGCTGAAGAGCCACGACGGCAAACTCTACGGCGCGGATTCCTCCTGGTATTTCGCCCGCGTCACCCTGGCGGGGAAGGAATACACCTATATCCGCACCTACTCGACATCGGGCCTGAGGGAGCCAGGCGTGGGCGTCGCGGGTATCCTCAAACTCTTCACCGCGGGCGACTTGCGAGACCAGATCGCCTCCGTCGCCAGGGTCGCGTCGGCGCTTCATCCTTGACCTCTCGGAGTTCCGGCTATACCCTTAAGCCTGCGAGTTCCCTCGCGCGTCAAGGCGAGGCTCCTCAGGAGGCTGCCTGGTGAGTTCCGATCCTGGGCGTCCGGGACCAGTCCTTCCCCGCCTACGCCATGCCAGAATCGCCTGGCAGGATGCGATCCGCGATCAATCCGACATATACCGGAGACGCTTTCTGGGCGCCGCCTTCCTGGTCGGCCTCCTCCTCCCCATTTCCGCGGGGCCGAATGCCTGGAGAACCGGGCAATCCTTCGATCTGTTGACCCTCATCATCATCGACGTCCTCATGATCGCGGGCTTCGCGGTTTCGCAGCTTATTTCGCGGCGAGGAATGGAAATTCTCATCACCCTCGTGCTGGCCGCCTATCCCCTGGCCTATTCCTGGGGAGCCTTCGCCCCGGGCAACCATCAGACGTATATCATCATCCTCCTCTGCATGGTCCCTCTCTTCGACGGCCTCGCTCCGTCTCGCTGGTACTGGCACTGGTGCGCCTACGCGATGCTCGTGGTGGCCGCCACGGTACTCTCCTTCCTTGTCGGATTGCCTTCCTCATGGATAAGGGACTTCTCGCCCAGGGTAATCCAGATCCTGCATACCTCATTCTTCGTGCTCTGGATTCTCCGCTACCTGACCAGGCTCCAGATGGGTACTTACATGGCCGAGCTCGCCGAAACCATCGTGAAGGACAAGGCGACCGGCCTTCCCACCCTCGTGGCCTTCAAGGACGCCCTGAGGAAGGGTGAGAACACCTTCGTCTGCCTGATCGCGGTGGGCAATTTTCGCGAACTCTCCTCCCTCTTCGGCTATTCGGTCTCCACCGAGGTGCTCTCCATCGCCGCGTCCAGGCTCAAGGAAGCCGAGAGCCTCCTGGCCGGCAGGGCTTTTCGCCTGCGGGGCCACGATTTCGGCTTCACCCATACCCTGGGAGGAGGTGAAGCTGCCGAAATCGTGGCGGAAAAATTGGTGGAGAGCCTGAGAGGTCCCCTGACATTCCAGGGCAAGAACATCGAGCTCAGCTACAGGATAGGCTACACTGTCGTCGAGGACGGCAACGCCGACAGGTCCCTCGACGAAGCCGAGGATGCCCTCGACATGGCGGAGCGGAACGGCCTGGATACGGCGCGCTACTCGAGTTCCTGGATGAAGGCCAGCGAATCGGAAATCGCGATCGCCGATCTCATGACCCTGTCTCGCAACATCTCCGAAAGGACCCTGGCCGTCTTCTACCAGCCTGTGATCTCCTTCGCGTCGGGAAAAGTGGCCTGGAACGAAGCCCTCGTCAGGTTCAAAGGCAAGGGGGAGAACTACGAGGAACCCGCCCGCTTCATGGCCCTCGCCTCGGCTACGGGACACTGGGCCGCCATCGAGGACTTCATGTTCGGGAAAACCCGTTCCATGGCGTGCGGAGAAGGCGGGCCCGTGTCGGTGAACATAGCGCTCAGGGATCTCGAGAGAAGGGAATTCCGCGACGCCCTCGAGTCGGGAGCCCGGCAGGCGAGGAAGGCCGGCTCCGCCATCATCCTGGAAATCCTCGAGAGCGATTTCGCCGCCATCGGCAGCGAACGCCTCCACATCCTGAAAACCCTCAGGGAAGCGGGCTGCCTCATCGCCATCGACGACTTCGGAACGGGCTATTCCAATTACTCCCGGCTCCTCACCATGTCCGTCGATATCGTCAAGTTCGACAAATCGATGCTGAGGAGCGCCCACAGCAGCAAGGCGGAGGCGACCCTCGTCCAGGGCCTCGTGCGCTTCTGCCGCGAGATCGACGCCCTGACCGTGGCCGAGGGCATAGAAAACCGGGAATGCGCCGATTTCGCCCTGGCCATGGGCTTCGACTTCGGGCAGGGCTATCTCTGGTCAAGGCCCGTCCCCGAAGCCGCGGCGGCCATGGCTGAGAGGACGCCGCTCCTCGCCTCCAAGCTCTCGCGTTTCGATACGGAAGCTTGAATGGCAGGATCACTCGCTTTCTCATTCCTCCTTCGTCAATCTGTTCCTCGCGGCGAAAAGCGCGGTCTGAATCCTGTCCCTGAAACCGAGCGTGGTGAGGATACTCGAGACGTAATTCTTCACGGTGCCTTCGCTCAGCGACAAGATATCGGCGATTTCTGAATTCGTTGCGCCTGTCCCGAGAAGGCTGAGCACCTTCTGCTCACGCAGAGTGAGAAAGTTATATTGTTCAAGCGCGTTTGAATCCATATGCAGGTTTTTCTCCGAATCCTCCTCAGCCTTGAGCGACCCGAGAAGCTTGTTCATCACCTCGCCATTCGCGAGGAAAACGCCTTTGACAACCTGCTTTATCGCCCGCACGAACTCCTCGCTCGGCAGATCCTTGAGAAGATAGCCCACCGCCCCTGAACGGAGCGAACGTATGATGTATTCCCTGTCGTCGAACGTAGTGAGCATGACGACATACGGAACAAGCCCTTCCGCGCGCATCCTCTCGAGGGTTGTGATGCCATCCATGACCGGCATCTGAATATCCAACATGCAGACATCGGGCCGAAACTCGCGGGCGAGGGCGAGGGCTTCCTTTCCGTTCCCCGCTGTTCCGATCACGGTAATCTCATCGTCGAGTCCCAAGAGAGAGGCAATTCCGTCCCTGACAAGTCTCTGATCGTCGACCACAAGGACTTTTATCTTGTTACTTGCCGGTTTCATCAGCGCTTCCTCTTCCGATCACGGCTACGGGATCTCTCGGCATGCTCACCTTCAATGTCGTTCCTTTGCCGGAAGCCGACTCGACGGAGAATGTTCCCCTTACGAGATCTATCCTGTCGGCGAGGCCCGTGAGTCCGTATCCCAAAATTCCCTTGCCTTTGTTGCCTTCCTGCGTGTTCGGATCGAAACCTCTCCCATCGTCGCGCAGCTCGGCGCGTACACACTGATCATCCAGATCGATTTTCAGGTTCACTTCGTGGGCATCAGCGTGCTTGAGAATATTCGTCGCCCCCTCCTGGACAAATCGATAGAGGGCGAGGAGCACGGCGATATTGTATCCTTCCGTGTTTCCGGTGAAATCGTGATGCACATGAATCCCCGCTTGGCTAAGGCTCCCGAGCGGCTTGCGCACCTGCGCGAACAAGTCAAACCCCTCAGATTGGGCGTTTAGCGTATCAAGGGTCGATCGGATGTCGATCATCGCTTCATGCATGCTCAATCTCGCATCGCTTATCGCCCTTGTCGACACCTTCGGATCCTTATCGAAAAAAGCCTCTGCTTTATTGAGCTGTATGGAGACGGCGGTGAGCGTATGTCCAAGGCTGTCGTGGATGTCGCGGGCTATCCTCGTCCTCTCCTCCAGGGCTACCACGCGCGATACATGGGACGCGTACTTTTTCAGCTCCTTCTGGCTCGCCTGAATTTCGGCCGTCAGCATGCGCTGGCGCTCCCGGTGATTCCTGTCCTCCTTCCAGAATTTCGCGAAAAGGAACATGAGGACGATGCTCATGAGCTGATATAGGAGGATCACGATCTCATCCTGCTTGTTGGATTCCGGAGGACCCGCACGCGGTGAAAGCCAGTACGTGAGGTATAGCTGCACGGCGCAGAAGAAGATCATGACCCCGTACTGCCATGCGGCCTTGACGACAAGAGAGAAGTAGAAGGTCAAGAGGGGAGCCATCAACGTCATCATCCCAGGCGTTAATCGGGGGAAAAAGGCAAGGCAGACCAGCAAGGGCACGCAGCGCAGCGCGGTCATTTCCACTCCAGTGCGCATATTCGGCCACGTGTAATTCCATACCAGGAATTCGAAGGCTTCGAGGATGAACCAGAACGCAATGATCGCGATGTCGAAGGTCGGCAATAAAGAAGGAAAGCCGACGGAACCTTCCCTTATCCGTCTCATGGAAAACAGCGGCTGCAAGGTCAGCATGAAATGGAAGAGGAAGAACAATGTCATGAGGATGATGCGGGCGAAGTCCCGTTCGGTGCGGGGTTTCAGCGAATGACCAGCCATGCAGTAACTATATGTCAGCTTCTTCCCGTTGCACAGTGCCGCCGGTTATCCCGTATATGACCCTGGTCATATGCGTTTATGACATGAGGTACTGGCTGAGCGGAGTTCACCGAACTACCATCGCGTAACGTTTTGGGAATAGGGTGCCTCGAAAGGCAGCGCAATTTCGCCGAGAGGAAGGAGTTGGGAGGAATGAAGAACGCGATTTCGCGATCCTTGCCGAATATCATAATAATTACGGTGATCGTCGCCGTCGGGGCCGCGATCGTGCTGAAGGAATTTGGATTTTCCTTTTCCGGGAAAACATCTTCGGCGGCGATGGGACCCCTGCCTCAAGGCGGAGCGATGAGCCAATCCGCAAAACCGGGAAGCGGAGAGACGCGTGCTGTCGCGGTGCGCGCTTACACGATCGCCTTGGGCTCCATACGCAATTATACGAAGATCCTCGGCGATGTCGTTTTCAATAACGAGGTCAAGATCTACCCGAACGTCGGAGGAAAGCTTTTGGAAAGGAAGGTTTCTGTCGGAGACTGGATTTCCAAGGGAAGCACGATCGCCCTCGTAGATCCCTCGAAAGTCGGCGAGAGCTACATGCCCAATCCGGTCGAATCGACAGTCTCGGGAACGGTGCTCTCCATCCCCGTCCACGAAGGAGACACTATAACGACCAATACCGCCATCGCTACCATAGGAAACCTTTCGCGAATTAAAATTAGCGCCGCCGTCCCCGAACGCTACCTTGCCAACCTCAAGATCGGCACGCCCGCTGAAATCAGCTTCGACGCGATTCCCGGCCTTACGTTCGCCGCGAAGGTTTCGGAAATGAGTCCCACAATAGACGCGACAAGCCGCACCCTCGACATCAAGCTCGACCTGGAGAAGGCGGATTCGCGGGCGCTTGTCGGCATGGTTGCCACGGTCAAGCTCGTCACCGAAAGCAGGAAAAATGTCGTTGTAGCGCCACGATCTTCCGTTATCCTCGATTCGGCCGAAGACTACGTCTTCATCATCAAGGACGACAATACGGTCGAGCGGAGGGGTATTGTGCTGGGTTTCGAGGGGGAGGACTCGTTCGAGGTGAAGAATGGGCTTGCTCCTGGCGATAAAGTCGTGACCGAAGGGAAGAGTTCGATCACGAACGGAGGCAGCGTCAAAATCATAGATGGCGAAGCGGGAGTCGCGCAATGAGTGTGGTTCGCAAGTCCATCGATCATCCCGTCACTATCATAATGATATACGTTCTCCTATGCGGACTTGCCGCGGTATTCATAACGCAGCTTGCCGTTTCTCTCAATCCGGACATCAATATGCCAGTGCTTTCAGTGAACACTGCCTATTCAGGCGCTGGTCCGGAAGACGTCGAACAGAATGTCACCAAGGTTCTCGAGAACGCGCTTTCATCCGTCGAAGGGCTCGAAACCATGTCTTCGACCTCCTCTCAGGGTTCAAGTTTCATCATGCTGGAATTCGGTTACGGCGTGGATCTCGATGTGATGCAGAATGAGGTCGAATCCACGATAAACGGAGTCTTGGATAGGCTGCCGGAGGATTGTGATACTCCAACCATAATGCAATTCGATATGTCTTCGATGCCGATCATCAAGCTGACCATCAAGGGCAATCGCTCCCTCGAAGAACTCAAGACGATAGGCGAAGATACGGTACAGCCCCAGCTTGAAAGGATAGAAGGAGTAGCTACCGCAAGCGTCGTCGGCGGGAGCGACAAGATAATTTCCGTGGAAGTCTCCCAGAACCGCCTCGCCGCCTATGGACTGACGCTCACCGCGGTGTCCAGCGCCCTGGGGTCGCAAAACATCCTCCTCTCGGGAGGAGACATCGTCAGGGGCACGACGGAATATCAAATCCGCACGCATGAAAAGCTTTCGTCCATCGAAGAGGTGAAAGGCCTCGTGATCAAAACGGTGGTTTCGGGCGGTTCGGGCAATAAGCGCATGATTCGCCTCGAAGACCTCGCCGATGTGAAGGAAATCGCGGATGACCCGGAGAAGATCATCTACATCGACGGCACGCGCGGCATCAACGTCCAGATAGTGGGGGAAAGCGATAGCAATACTGTCCAGATATCGCGCGAGGTTCACGCCGCCCTCGCGGAGATCAATACATCGCTTCCCACGGGGGTGACGGTGGAAATCATGTCGGACGACACGACCCTCGTCAACTCGACCTTGCGGGAAGTATACAATTCAGCCTGGCAGGGGATCCTCTTGGCCGTGCTTATTCTGCTGCTGTATCTAAGGAACTTCAAGGCAACCTTCATCATAGGGATATCCATTCCCATCAGCATTCTCATCACGTTGCTCTGCATGTATTTCATGGGCCTCACGCTCAACACGATAAGCCTCACCGGGCTCATCATGGGGCTTGGCATGATCGTCGACGCGTCGATCGTCATCCTGGACAACATCTTCCGCTACCGCGAACGGGGGACCAAGCCCAGGATTGCCGCCATACTCGGAAGCCAGGAGATGATCGTGGCGATCTCGGGTTCGACCTTGACGACGCTCTGCGTGTTCATCCCGATCATCCTGTTCCGCGACAAACTCGGCATGATGGGCCAACTCTTCAACGACCTTGTGTTTACCGTCTGTTTCTCCCTCGCTTCATCCCTCGTCGTCGCGGTAACGATCGTTCCCGTACTCTGCGGTCCGGTCATGCATCTCAACACCCGAGTCCAGAAGCCTCTCAAAAATCCGATTCTGAAAAAGATCGACGACGCGCTCGAAACCTTCTTCGCGGCTCAGGAAAAGGGATACAAGAGGGCCCTCGAGTTTTGCCTGAGGAACCGATTACTGATCGTCGCCCTCGTGGCGGTCATACTCATCAGCGCCCTTCTCCAATTGACCGCCTTCGGCATGAATCTTTTCCCCCGCTCGAATACCGACGATACGCTCACGGTGAATCTCACCATGCCGCTCGGAACGACCGCGGAGCATACCCAGAAAGTTCTCGAGGACTTGCAGGTGTATATTAAAGGAAAGGTGAAGGCTTACGAGAGTCTCGTCGTCACGGTTGGAGGCGGCGGTCTTTTCAGCGGGACTTCCAACAACGAAGGCTCGCTCTAAATCTTGCTTCCCGATCCCAAAGATCAGATCGATACGCCCTCCTCGATAAAGACAAAGCTAGCCGACTATATCGGATCCGTACCCGGCGCCGATTTTTCTTACTCGGCGGGTCGCCAGTTCTCTTCCAGCTCGGCGGTGGACGTGGAAGTTCGTTCCAAGGACCAGGAGGCCTCCCTCCTTGCGGCGAAAGAGATCAAGCGGATCGTCGCCGCGGAACTGCCTCAGGTGGAGAACCTCAGCATCTCCCTTGAGCAGGGGTCGCCAGAACTTCTCATTAGCATCGACCGCGACCGGGCCGCGATGTTCGGCTTCCCCGTCTCCCAAATAGCGAAGGAGATACGCAGTTCGATCTACGGTATCACCGCGACCACATACGATTCGGCCGGGGAGACCATCGACGTCGTGGTCAAGCTCCGGGAGGAAGACAGGCGGACGCTTTCCGACCTCAAGTCGATATTCCTCATCGACTCTTCGGGGGAAAGGATACCCGTATCCAACTTTGTGACCATCTCGAATAGCACGGCGCCGCAGCAGATAAACCGAGAGAACAAGGAGAGGATAATCCATGTGGAGGGCGATCTTCCCGCTTCTTCGAAGCTTACCTCGACGGAAATGGCGAAAATGGTGCAGACTGTGTTGGACGATAAATACATCCCCCGCGAAAACGTCACGGTTTCGTTGGGCGGCGAGAACATGGATGTGGGCACCTACTTGCCCATATTCATCCTGATCATCGTAGTCGCCGTATTCCTCGTATATGGCGTCATGGCCAGCCAGTTTGAATCCTTCCTCGATCCGCTCATCATCTTTTTTTCGATTCCCCTCATGCTCATCGGGGTTGTCTGGATATACAAGCTCACGAACGATTCTTTCTCCCTCTTTTCATTGATCGGCGTCGTGGCTTTGGCGGGGGTCGTGGTGAACAACGGCATCGTGCTCGTCGATTATACGAACACGCTCAGGGCACGTGGGTTAGGCCTCTTCGAGGCGTGCAGCGAAGCGGGTCGCCATCGCCTGCGGCCTATTCTCATGTCGACGCTCACGACCATCCTTGGCATCATGCCCCTTGCCCTCTTTCCCGGCAAAGGGACGGAAAGCATCCAGCCGATAGCGAAAACGATGTTTGGCGGGCTGCTGGTAAGCTCCATCATGACCCTCTTCCTCACCCCCGTCCTCTATTCGCTGTTCAATGAAAGGCGCGATAAGAAAAACAGGAAAAAAACGAGAGAGGTAGAGAAATGGCGCAAAGAAGAAGTTGCGACAGAGGTGGACGATGATACGAACTGAAATTTACGCGAACCGTTCTGTCGAGGAAGACATCTTCGAGGAGATAGAGAAAAGAATTCCGGGCTTCAGCTATTCCCTCATCGAGGATGTGAAAGGAAGGGGGAATAGCGGGGTTCGTCATGGGACCGCGATCTGGCCGGAGTTGAACATCCTTTATATCCACTATGGCAGCAGACATGACGCTTCCCTGATCGATGAGGCCGTGAGCGAAGTCAAGAAAGCCTTCGCCAAGGAGGGCATAAAGGTTTTCCAGTATGAGGTGAACGCTTCCCTCGAGGGACGATAGATTCTTGTTGATTATTTATTATCATGTAAGGAGTTAAGCATGAAATCAGCGCATAGTATTTTTGGATTGTTGTTCGCGTTTTTGTTGATCTTTTCCGCCTCCCCATTAACCGCGGAATCGCTCAAGGATCTGTTCGTGGCCGCTACCCAGTCGAATCAGGATTATACCATTTACAAGATCGATCTCGAACTCGCCAAGCTCAAGAAGAACAAGGGCGAGATCGAGGCTAAGGTCGAGCTGGATAAGGTCAACGCGCAGTACTCCTACGTTTCGGCCCTGGCGGGCTACAGAAACTCGGTCCTGAGCTTCTACAATGAGGTGATCGACGCGGTGTTCGCCGCAGCGAACGCCGAACTCGACATCGAATCGATCGGGCTCAGCCTTCAGAACGCGGAAGAGGATAAAAAGTATGCTGAATCCCGGTACACGAACGGCCTCATTTCCGAGGAAATCTTCAAGGAGATCGATATTGCCTACAAGACGGCTTCGACCGATCAGGAGTTGTCAGCCTGGACCTTGAAAGACGCCAAAGATAAGGTCCGTCGCGTAACCGGATTGGAATGGGACTCGAGTCTCATCCCGGAAATACCTTCCTTCGAGGCGAACGCGAAAGTCGAGGATTGGATTGGGAAGGACCTCACGTATGAGATGGCCCTCCTCTCCCAAAAGATCCAGGAGCTCAAGACCGCCTCTCTCGCGACGAACACATCGGTGTACGACAGACGGATCCAAGAAACGGAAAACCAGAAAGCGAAGGTTTCCGTATCGAACACCGAAAGCGATGCCAGAAGATCATATGAAAGCTCCCTCTCCACTCTCAAGAATCAAGCCACCCTCCTTCAGATAAGGGCTGATGAATATGCCCTTGAGGAGCTCGCGTACCAGGATGCCTTGCGGCAATACGAGAGTGGAATGATCTCCCTGAGCGATAAGAACATGAAGGCGATCGCCGTCCTCGCTACCCGAATGAACCTGCTCGCCTCTCAAAAGAGCTACATCAAATCGATCGGGTCCTACCTGAGCGCAATGGGAGAAAACCCTTTAGGAATCTAACTATGCGACGATTTTATCTGGTGCTTGTTCTTGCCCTGAGCGCCTGGGCCGTAGCCGCAGAAAGCTGGGACGAGATCTATGAGGCGCGTTTGAACGCTTCCGCGACCTACCTTGAGGCGAAACTCGATCTCAAATCCGCCGAAGCCGCCTATAATAATTATACAAAGCCTTATATTCCAGCCGTATCCATCGCCACGAGTACTGGCACATCGTATAGTGACGAATTCTTGGGCATCGGCAGTGATGGGTTTGCCGCGGGGAGCCTGATCCCCTCCATAACCCTGGAAAACCTTTTCGGAGCCGATCTGTCGCTCAAGGTACCCTTGCAGGCCTCCACTTCAGGCGAGATAAGCCTGGGAAATCCCAGCGTGAGCCTAACCCGCAAGCTTTTTGTGGAAACGGGCGCGGATCGCATGGAGGCGGAAGCGAAGGTCATGACGGCGCGGGCCGCGATTAAAAGCTCGGAGGATACCGTGCGCACAATGCTCGCTACGGATATCCTCAACGCGATTTATTATGAGCGCCTCCTCGAGGCGAACAAAGAAAATCTCGAAGTCCTCGAAAAGGTGAGAAAGGCGACCATAGATGCGACGCTGCTCCGCGAGTTGGACAGGCGTCTGTTTGAAGCGCAAAAATCCATACTCACCGCTTCCGGCGCCTTGGACACTCTGGATGACAATATCAAGAAGAACGCCGATGCTCTCTATGAGGATGTCCTTCGGCTACAGGCACATTGGATCGCGGCGATCGAAGAGAAAGAGCCAAAAAGCACCTTGACGATACAAGCCCTCGAGCTTTCCCTTGCCGCGGCGGAGAAGAGAAAGGCTTTTTCGATCCTCCCCTATCTGCCGAACCCTAGCATTACCGCCTCTGTAAATTACGACACTGATGAGAATAAAGTCGGTTGGGGATTGTCCTTTAAACTCTCCTATGATGCCATCAACAAGGGCCAAAACTCCTTGGACGCGTTAAAGAGAGAAGAGTATCCCACAATTTATAGGATCAAGCTCAAGGATGCCCGGGATGAACTCACGGATGGCGTAAGAATAATTAAGGATACCCTCAAATCGCTTGAATTGGACAGGAAAATCAAGGAACTCGACATAGCCGACGCCGAAGATGAAATGAAAATTGCGGAGCAGCTCTACAATGGAGGATACGCCAGCGAGGAAGATCTCGTGATAACACAGATCGATCTTTCCATAGAGAAAATCGACGCTCAGAAGATCGATTACGACATGCTTATCCAAAAACTGAACTTGGCTCACTATTACGATAGTGAGGAGGAGAGAAAGCCCTTGCGCTGATGATGACGCTGTTAGGCTAATGAGATTTCATCGAATACCGAACATATAGCGGCAACTCCATGCCTGCCCCTGATCGTCCTGCGCGGCCCGGCAAAGGATGATGCCCTTCATCCTGCTTTTTTGCGAGGCAATGCGCATCCTTGACGCTGCCCCCGTGAATAGATATCCTTTTTCCAGAACCTTTCCACAAGGAGAAATCCCATGAGTGTTATCGAATACGTCGAAGCGCGAGAGATCCTGGATTCCCGCGGCAATCCCACCGTCGAAGTCGATGTCGTCCTCGAGGACGGCACCCTCGGCCGGGCCGCGGTTCCGTCGGGCGCGAGCACCGGCGAATACGAAGCCGTCGAGCTTCGGGACGGGGACAAGAAGCGCTATCTCGGCAAGGGCGTACTCACCGCCGTCGAGAACGTGAATACCGCCATAGCCGGAGAAATCTGCGGACTCGACGCCCTCGAGCAGGTCGACATCGACCGCACTCTCATCGAGCTGGACGGCACCGAGAACAAGGGCAAGCTGGGCGCCAACGCCATCCTCGGCGTCTCCATGGCGGTCGCCAGGGCGGCGGCCGACTATCTCGGAGTCCCACTCTACAAATACCTCGGGGGAGCCCACACGACCCTCCTTCCCGTGCCCATGTCCAACATCATCAACGGCGGCAAGCACGCCGACAATAAGATCGACTTCCAGGAATTCATGATCATGCCCCTGGGGGCCGAATCCTTCCGCGAAGCGGTCCGCATGAACGCCGAAGTCTTCCACAACCTCAAGAGCCTCCTCAAGGCGGCGGGCCACAACACCTCCGTCGGCGACGAAGGCGGCTTCGCCCCCAACCTCGACAACGAGGAAGCCCTCCAGTTCATCATGAAGGCCATCGAGAAGGCGGGATACAGGCCAGGCGAACAGATCGCCATCGCCCTCGACTGCGCCTCGTCCGAGCTCTTCGACGAGGGCGGACGCAAGGGCTACAAGTTCTGGAAGACCAACCCCGACAAGCTCTTCTCCGCGGAGGAAATGATCGAGCTCTACACGAAGTGGGTGGGCAAGTACCCGATCGTCTCCATCGAGGATGGCCTGGACCAGAACGACTGGGAAGGCTACGTCAAGCTCACCAAGGCCCTGGGCAAGAAGATCCAGATCATGGGCGACGATTTCTTCGTCACCAACACCAAGCGCCTCGAGAAGGGCATCGCCATGGGCGCCTGCAACTCCATCCTGATCAAGCTGAACCAGATCGGCACGGTCACAGAGACCATCGAGGCCATCAGTATGGCCAAGCGCGCGGGCTACACCGCCGTCGTTTCCCACCGCTCGGGCGAAACCGAGGACTCCTTCATCGCCGACCTCACCGTCGCGATGGAAACCGGCCAGATCAAGACGGGCTCCATGTCGCGCACCGACCGCATCTGCAAGTACAACCAGCTCATGCGCATCGAGGACGAGATGGAAGGCATCGCGGAGTATTGGGGAAAAAAGGTTTTCTACAACGTAAAGTAAGTAACGTTTTCATCTGCCGCATTCCGCGATGCCTCAAAGCGCAACGCGGAAGGCGGCCTCCTCTCGGAGGCCGCCTTTTTCTGGGGAAAATGGGAAATCGTAAAGGTTTCTATTTTATGCGCGGCAGCATAGCCGGCACCGCGTCCGTCCTGGAAAAATCCCCGCCCTTGAAAAGAAGAGAATCGTTCAATGTGGACGCCAACGCATAGGCTGCGCAATCGCCCATGTTGAGCCCGGCGGGATGCCTCCCTTTTCCATAGCGGCGCCAGGCGGCCATGGCTAT
>CAZRYP010000001.1:9594-13028 GCA_964604295.1 uncultured Treponemataceae bacterium | reverse complement strand
ATCGAAGGGGATGATCTCCATCCCGGCCGCCGTCAATAATCTCGCCAAGGCCCCAGTACCCACCATGCCCTTTCGCGCTTCCACGACAATCATGGTTTCAAGCTTGTTCATCGCGCTCATGAATTTTCGTCCGGAGGAGGCCAGCGCCCTGACATAATCCTCGGCCTCGGGTTCCCCGAAAAGAACGGCAAGCAGAGCCGAACTATCGATCACCATCGGCGAAACCTCCTGTTTCTCCGTAGCCGAGAATTTCATCAGCGCTGCGTTTGTCCAAGTCGGGCAAGCCCGCGCATTCGGCCGCTATTTCCGCCAGGACAGCCCGGCGAGGCGCGTATGCTTCATCCTGGCTGGCGAGGCTGGCTTCGAGCGCATCCGCGATCGCTTCGGTCATCGTGGCGCCGCTGCGTCTTGCGAGTTCCCGGGCGAGACGCTCGACTTTCGGATTTCGAATGCTGATAGCCACCGTCGTTCTCCTTGTATATTCAAAAATAAAGTATATATACAAGGCAGTCAAGCAGAGGATCTCCCCGGGAGGTTGCAAGGTGACGGGCTTGTGCAGAAGACCGCCCGATCGCTAGGATGGACCCATGCTGAACGCCCTCCAGAGTGTTTTTTCCGTCATCCTCATGATAGCCCTGGGATTCCTCCTCGCCAAGCGCACATGGTTCGAGGGGAATTCGGGCGCCCTGCTTTCGCGGCTCGTGGTATCGGTGGCGCTTCCTGCATACATGATCTCCAACCTCATGAGCGGCTACGACAGGGACACCCTCATCTCGATGTTGCCCGGCCTACCCATTCCCTTTCTGGCCATGCTGGGCAGCTTCGTCCTCGCCATCGGGCTGGCCTTCCTCTTCAAGGTTCCCAAGGGGAGGCGCGGCACCTTCGCCTCCATGTTTTCCCTCTCGAACGCCGTCTTCATCGGACTGCCCGTCAACCTCCTCCTGTTCGGGGACGAAAGCCTCCCCTTCGCCCTCCTCTATTACATCGCCAACACGACGATCTTCTGGACTCTCGGCACCTACGCGGTCGCGAGCGACGGTGCCCTGAGGCAGGGAAGGGCCAAACCCTCCCTCCTTTCCCCTTCCAGCCTCAGGCGGATCTTTTCGCCCCCTCTCCTCGGCTTCATCGCCGCGGTCTCCATGATCATGGCGGGCATCAGGCTCCCGAAATCCGTCATGGATCTGTGCAGGTATCTCGGAAACATGACGACGCCCCTTTCCATGCTCTTCATCGGGATCGTCATTTCGAGGGTCAGGTGGAAGACGCTGAAAATCGAGAGGGACATTCTCCTGGTAGTCGTGGGCCGCTTTCTCGTCACTCCCCTCCTCGTCTTCCTCATGATGAGGGGTCGCGACCTGCCCCTCCTCATGAAGCAGGTCTTCCTCATCACTGCCTCCATGCCTGCCATGACCCAGATGCCCATACTGGCCGAAGCCTACGGGGCGGATTCCGAATACGCGGGGCTGGGCACCTCCCTGACGACTGTCTTGAGCCTCGTCACGATACCGGTCTACATGGGTCTCGTGATGCGAGTCGTATAAGAAGAGGGCGACGAAGGAGAGCGACGAAGGAGTGCGTCGGCCGGGCAGTGTTGACGAGCCTTTCAGTCGATTGTATAAGTATTCAATCAACCTGCACGTGAGGAAAGGGAGAGAATCGCATGACTAAAGCGCCGCTCGATTGGGGAAAATTATCCTTCTCGTATATGAAAACCGACCTCCGCTACATTTCCTACTGGAAGGATGGCGCCTGGGACGAGGGCACGCTCGTCGCCGACAACAAACTTTCGATTTCCGAAGCTTCAACCGCCCTCCACTATGGGCAGCAGTGCTTCGAAGGCCTCAAGGCCTATACCCGAAAGGACGGAAAGATCCAGCTCTTCCGCCCCGACCGCAACGCGGCGCGCATGCAGGCCACCGCCGACCGGGTCAGGATGCCTCGGGTCCCGACCGAAAAATTCATCGATGCCTGCGACCAGGTGGTCAAGGCGAACTGGAAATGGGTACCGCCCTACGGCAGCGGCGCCACCCTCTACCTTCGCCCCTACCTTTTCGGCGTGGGCGACACGATCGGTGTCAGCCCGGCCAAGGAATATATCTTCGCGGTTTTCTGCATGCCCGTCGGACCCTATTTCAAGGGCGGCATGACTCCCGTCAACTTCATGGTTTCCGGCTACGACAGGGCGGCGCCCAACGGCACCGGGGCGGCCAAGGTGGGCGGCAACTACGCCGGCAGCCTACTCCCCCACGAGGAAGCCGCCAAGCTCGGCTATGCCGACTGCATCTATCTCGACCCCGCCACCCATACAAAGATCGAGGAAGTGGGCGCCGCCAACTTCTTCGGCATCACCAAGGATGGAACCTTTGTAACGCCCAAGTCGCCTTCCATCCTGCCCTCCATCACGAAGTATTCCCTCCTCGACGTGGCCAAGACCTATTTCGGCATGAAAACCGAGGAGAGGGACTGTTTCATCGACAACATCGACGAATTCGCCGAAACGGGAGCCTGCGGGACGGCGGCCGTCATCACCCCCATCGGCGGCATCTATCACAAGGGCAAGCTCCACGTCTTCCACTCGGAAACCCAGGTGGGGCCAGTCACCAAGAAGCTCTACGACACCCTCATCGGCATCCAGTACGGCGACATCGAAGGTCCGGAAGGCTGGATCCACATCGTCGACTGAAGTCGGCATGGCAGGCTCCGGTACTCCGGAGCCTGTTTTTCCTTTCGGAATCCTCGGGACTTCCTCTCGCCTTTCCGCTATAATTGTAATGGCGCACAATATTCGCCAGAGGGGAGGCAGAATCGTGAAATCCAGAATCTCTCTTTCCCTGTTTCTCGCGCTAGTCGTGTCGATGACAGGTTGCGACCTCTTCCTGGGTCCCAGCCATACCGTCACCTATGACAGAAACGGAGCCCTCACCGGCGCGGCGCCGATAGACGAGGATACCTACAGGAAGGGCGATACCTTCACGCTCATGAACCAGGGCACTCTCGCCTGGAACGGGTATGAATTCGAAGGCTGGAGCGAGGACGCGGGAGGATCGGGAACTCTGCACGCCCCGGGGCAGGTCCTGGAAATGGGAACCGAAGACATGACTCTGTACGCTTCATGGCGCTCGATTCCCTATTCGGATTTGGTCAGCGGGAGTCAGGTATCCCTGGCGAGATTCAACGATACCTACATATACGCCATTGTCGCGGCGACGCCGTCGGACAAGCCGGAGAGCAACAATCCGCCCGCGACAGAGTACGATTACACTCTGACCACCGCGGCGGCCAGGAGCGCGAGCATGTCGCCGGCCTCCGGGATACGCTCCCCGGCTCCCTCCGGCAGAGGCCCGGCCCTTTCCGCCCGGGCCCTCATGGACCTGAAGTGCCGTGAAATGGAAAACCGCCTTCTCGCGAGCGGCGCCAGGCAGGTGGACGGGAGA
>CAZRYP010000001.1:0-9584 GCA_964604295.1 uncultured Treponemataceae bacterium | reverse complement strand
CCCGGGCCGGTTACGCCCCCGCCTCGATTTCGATCGGAACGGCCTGGAACGACGTCCTGATAAGCGATACCCTGACCACCGTCACGCCCGTGGATACCAACTGCCGCCATATCTCCAGCCATGCCTACATCTTTGTCGACAATGCCGACGGCACCGCCATGGACGCCTGGCTCGACGAGTACGGCACCGCCTTCGACGCCATCTATCATGTCAACCGCGAGAAATTCGGCTTCGAGAACGATACCGACGAAAACGGGAAGGTCATCCTCGTGTTTTCCAGCTCCGTCTTCACGGACTTCCTGGGCTATTTCTGGTCGGTGGACAAGTTCCCCTGGCATGCCGTCGACAACCCCGATTCCAACGAAGGGGACATCTTCTACCTGAATACCGATCATTATACCCGGGGCGCGCCGGACAGCGAACTTCTCGGAACCCTGGCCCACGAATTCCAGCACATGATCTATTTCGACGAACATCATGACCGCGGCGCGAGCGGAAGCTATTCCTGGCTGAACGAAGCCCTCTCCATGGTGGCCGAATATTTCAACGACTACCAGGAAGGCGAGCTGGGCTGGATCAACTCTTTTCTCCTGGATTACGGAAGCGAACTCTCCCTCACCCATTGGACTCCGGACAACTACGGCTACGGGGCGATATACATGCAGTATTTGCTGGACCGCTTCGGCGAAGACGCGGTGAAGGAAATGTGCGCGACCGATCTGATCGGCATCGAAGCCGTCGAAGCGGCCACAGCCATGGATTTCAACGAGCTCTTCACCGACTTCTCCCGCGCCCTCGTCATGTCGGGCACGGGAGATTCCGACGATCCCAGGTACGAATTCCTGACCCTCGATCTGGCCGATGTCCAGCCCACGGGGCGGGGCGGGCTTCTGCCTTACGATCCCGCGTCGCCCCTCGAGTCGGGCGACAACGATGCGTATTGGGTTTATCCCTACAGCCTGGAATTTTCCAGATGGCACGGGGATTTCGGGACCATGAAGCTCTCCGGCGCCGACGTCACGGGTACGGCCTTCGGGCTCAGCAGATAGGGGGCGGGTATGGGTAAAAGAACAGTCACGTTGCTTCTCCTCGCGCTCGCCCTGCTTTCGGGCTGCGGGACACTCGGGGGGGGAGGGGCGACGGCGGGTGCGGCCGACCTGTCGCCGGGGGCGAGAACACCCATCGTCTGGGGCCGGCCCTACCTCGAGGGAAGCCTGACCATCGTGCCCGGAAGCCTGAAGGCCGGCTTCGGACGCTTCGACTTCTTCTGGAGCGTCACAGGGAGAGGGGAGGGGCGGCTCATGACCCGGGAACCCCTGGGCTCGGCCGAAAGAGGCATGCGCGATGTCATCCTGTACCCGTATTTCGCGGGCGGCGGGTCGGCGTTCATTTTCATGGAAAGGAGACCCCTGCTCAACAGCGGGGAACCCCATACACTGACCCTGGTCGCCGAGGTTTCCTCGGATGAGCTCATGGCGGGACTGGCCATGGGCGAAAAATTCCGCCAGACCCTGCCTTAGGAAGGAATCGAAGTTAGGAAAGAAGCGAAGGAATAATTCATCGACGCCTGCGGGAACCCGGAGCCTGCCCGTTCCGAAATTAGCCTTTAACTGCGCATCCTCACTATACTTGAAGTAGAGGAACGCATGATTGTAAAACGCCCCCTCCTTTTCTTCCTGTCATGGACGATCGTTTTCTTCATGGCAGGCTGCGGATTGCCTTCAAGCTCCAGCTATACCGTCACGTATGACGGCAACGGTGCCGTCGAAGGTTCCGTCCCCGTCGACGCGAATACATATAACACGGGCGATCTTGTCATCGTCATGGATGATGGCACGCTGGCCAGGAACGGCTTCATTTTTCACGGCTGGAGCGCCGATGCCGCCGGGTCCGGAGCCTTGTACGATCCCGGAGATACCTTCGCGATGGAATCGGCCGATGTAATCCTTTACGCGATCTGGTATCCGGTTCCTTTTTCTGTCCTGGGCGACGCGAGGACTGTATCTCTCGCCGAGTTCAACGATATGTATATCTATTCCATCATCACGGCCGATCCCACGGGCAAGCCTGAAAGCAATGGCGCGCCCGCGACGCAGTACAGTTATACCGTGAAGACGACGGCGGCCTCGGTCATCGATGTGCCGCAAAGCTCCGGGCATCGCGGAACCGGGGTTCTGGGCAAAAGCATTGGGGTTTCGGCCCAGGCGAGAAAGGATTTGCTGAGCCGCGACATGGAAAACCTTCTGCTTTCGGGCGATGCCCGGCACGCGGAATGGAAAGCGGCAGCCAAGGCCAAGGCCGTCCCCGCTTCCATCTCTGTCGGGACGCCATGGAACGGCGTATATATAAGCCAGGCCGATTCCTCCATCACGACCGTGAATACCACCTGCCGTTATATCTCGGAACGCGCCTATTTCTTCGTCGACAACAGGGATATTCTCCTGATGGAAGCCTACCTGGCCGATTACGGCGCCGCCTTCGATGCTATCTATCTCGTCAACCGCCAGAAATTCGGCCAGGAAAACGACACCGACCTGAACGGGAAGATCGTCGTGGTATTCACGCGTGCCATCACCGATAACCTATTGGGATACTTCTGGGCGGTGGACAAGTTTCCCAATGTGCCTGCGACGGCCACTTCCGCGGGCAATCCTTATTCCAACGAGGGAGACATCTTCTACTTGACTACCGACGCCTATGCCCAGGGCGCGGATGACGGCGAAATACTCGGGACCCTTGCCCACGAATTCCAGCATATGATCTATTTCGACGAGCATTATGACCGCGGCGCGAGCGGAAGCTATTCCTGGCTGAACGAGGCCCTCTCCCAGGCCGCCGAGTATTACAATGGCTATCAGGCCGGCCAGATGAGCTGGATCAACTCTTTTCTCCTGGATTACGGTGTCGGGTTATCGCTCACTCACTGGACTTCCGAGAATTACGGCTACGGCGCGGTGTTCATGCAGTATCTGATAGACCGTTTCGGGGATGCTGCCGTGAAGAATATGTGCGCGACCAATCTGATCGGCATCGATGCCGTAGAAGCGGCGACAGGTGCGGATTTCAACGAGCTGTTCACCGATTTCACCCGCGCAATCGTCATGTCGGGCACTGGCGACTCGACCGATCCGAAGTATGCTTTTTCGACCCTCGATCTTGTCGCGGCGCAGCCCACCGGAAGAGGGGGGCTGCTTCCCAGGGATCCCACTCCGCCCTTCGAAGCAGGCGACTCCGATACCTTTTGGGTCTATCCCTATAGCCTGGAATTTATCAGGTGGCACGGCACTTTCGGGACGATGAAACTCTCCGGGACGGATGTTTCGGGGACCGCGTTCGGACTCAGCAGGTGAGGGGGAAGGGGCGGCTCGGCTGGTATTACCGGTTCAACCCCAGGATTCCCTGCACCTTCTCAACAGCTCTCCGTCCGAGGACCGGGGCAGGGCTATGAGGCCGCGGTAGGCGATCTTTTTCATGGATTCGAGAAAAGGAAGGTTGTCGAGGCTCCGGTCAGCCTGACCGAGAGGCTTCTCCACATGGGCGTGGATGACGAACTTGCCGTACCGGATGAGTTCTTCATCCAGGATGCCTATCTCAGCGACGTCGGCCGAACTCAGCGCGATCGCGAGGTTGGGCTTGTCGACCGAGTCTATGGCTCCCATCACCTCGGGAAGGGAGTTGAGGAAATTCGTCCGCCGCGGACCGAGGGGTTCGAGGCCAACGGCGATTCCGTAATGCTCCGCGATGTCGCAGAGCATGAACAGGAATTGGTTGAAATGTTCCTTGAGTATCGAAATCTCGCCCTCGAGGGGCAGGATGCGGGCGCCGCCGTCGCCCCACACGACAGTCTTGCATCCCAGCAGCGACGCGCGCGCGAGCGCTTGCCTGAGGTATTCCGTCCAGGAGTAGATGTTGAAGCCGCGCTCCGTCACCCTCACGTCGGCTGGAAGGATGGATTCGAAGACTTCGCAGGTAAGCTTCATGTCTTCGAGGGTTTTCCTGAAAGCGGCGAGACCGGCCTCGTCGAGCTCCATCAAGGCGCTCAAGGAGGGTTCGACGGCGTCGAATCCCTGCGCCCCGGCGTTGGCGGCCTCATAGACCGATGAAATCCTTTTAGCCCATCTGATTTCCATGTGCCATCCTCTCTCAAATGCCGGCGAGATTCGCGAGGGCTTCCAGCGCCAGCACATAGCTGTGCGCGCCGAATCCGGAAATCGTTCCGACGCAGACGTCGGCGATCACCGACTTGTGCCGGAATTCCTCCCGGGCGTGGACATTGGACATGAAAACCTCGACGCAGGGAACGAGCATGGTCCCTATCGCGCTCCTCAGCGAATAGCTGTAATGGGCGAGGGCTCCCGCGTTCAGGACGACGCCGGCGTAGGTCCCGGGCACCTGCTGCATGCGGTCGATGATGTTGCCTTCGGAATTGTACTGCTCGCAATCGACTTCCATGCCCAGTTCGGCCGCCTTCTTCCTCAGCCTCGCATGGATCTCGTCGAGGGAGCTTTCCTTGTATATGGATGTCTTCCTCGTGCCCAGAAGATTGAGGTTGGGGCCCGAAATCACCAGGATCTTCTTCATCTGTCCTTCCTCCTGTCGCGAATTGCCAAGGACTCCCTCATTCCGGAGCGGCTTCGTCGAGTTTTTCCATGAGGGCGCGGAGCCCGAGAATATAGCTGTAGGACCCGAAACCGCATACTTGGCCGATGCAGACCGGGGCGATATAGGAGAGATGACGGAACGTTTCACGCTTGTAGATGTTGGAGATGTGCACTTCGATGGCCGGAAGCCTGACGGCGCCGAGCGCGTCGCGCAGCGCCACGGAATAATGGGTGAAGGCGCCGGCGTTGATTACGATGCCCTTGACCTTTCCGGCGCAGGAATGGATGTAGTCCACGATGAAGCCCTCGACGTTCGACTGGTAGAATTCGAGGCTTATGTCGTGCCGCTCGCCTTCACGACGGATCTCGTCACAGATCTGGTCCAGGGTCTTGCCGCCATAGATGCCGATCTCCCTTCTTCCGAGCATATTCAGGTTGGGGCCATTGATGATGGCTATTCTGCGCGATCCCATGCTATTCACCTCGCCGCGACCATAGGCGCTGCCCTATTGTTCCCGAGCTTGGGCACAAGATCAAGCGCTCCCCGAAGGTTTTCCCGTTATTCTTCCGATGCGCTCGATCCCGCTTTTCATGGACCAGCCGTCGCGGGCGTTGAAATAGAGATACCAGAGGCCGTCCTCGGCGCGGAAGCGGCAGTCGCAGGCGTAGACATGGGAGGATGTCCAGCCGGGGGCGGGGGCGATGAGGGGTTCCGGTCCGGCTGGCCGCCAGTCGAGGCCGTCGATCGACTTAAGGAGGAAAATGGCCGAGCGGGATCGGCCTTCCGAATCGCGGTAAATCTTGTTCTGCAAGCCGATCCAGCCGTCCGAAAGCCTCAGGGCCTTCATGGCGCCCGCGCCCAGGACCCCCGGCAGGGGATCCGTCGCGGGGTCCAAAAGGGGTCCGGGCGCGGGCGCGAAGGGGCCTGCCGGGGAAGGGCCGGCGGCGCAGGCGATGAAGCGGGGCTCGCAGAAGCCGCAATCCTCGATCCAGGCGAGGGAAGCCGAATGGTAGAGGCGCCATCCGCCCTCTCCGTCCTCGACGAGGCAGGGGTTGGAGACGGAGTCGCCGAGAGCCGGATCCCTCATCCAGGGCTGCTCGGGCTTCAGGACGGTTTCAGGGCGGGACCAGGAGACGAGGTCGGCGCTCCTCGAAAGCGCTATCCGGGACCTCCACCTGCGCCTTCCGGGAAGGGCCGTCAGGGCCAAGGCTAAGGGCGGATATGCCTCATAAAACAGGTAGAATGCCCGGCTTTCCGGATCGCCCTGCCCGCCGCCGGCGCCGCGCCCATCCCCGTTCCGCGCCTGAAGCCTCCTCACGAAGGGTCTCATGGCGTTTCGGATGACAAGGCCGCGATCCTCCCAGACAAGGCCGTCCGGGGAAAGGTAACGGTGGATTCCCCAGGCGGAGTGCGCGAACAGGACCCAGGATCCTGTCGAGGTTTCCTCGGGAAAGAGAAAGCTCGGGTCGGCGATGACGGGAGAGAAGGCCGGCGGCTGGATGAGAGGGCCTTCGACCTCCCCCCAGCGTATCGCGAGAAAGTCCCCGATGGTCATAATGGATCATACATCCGTCCAATTATTATTGACAGCGGCCTCCGGACTGCGGCACTATGACGTGACTAAAATCATTCATCAACCGGAGGTCAGAATAATGAAAAAGACGGCACTCTTGGCCACGCTTCTCGTGCTTTTCGGCGCGACCATCGTCGGCGCTGCTCCCTACAAGGCCGAACTCAAGATCGCCAGCGCGACATCCCTGTCCCATACCTACAACGTGGGCGCCCTCTATTTCGCCAAACTCGTGGAGGAGAGAACGGAGGGGAGAATCAAATTCAAGCTCTATCCCGACGGCCAGCTCGGCAAGGGTGAAAGGGAACTCCTCGAAGCCCTCCAGCAGGGCTCGATCGACATCTATGTCGGCTCCACCGGACCTCTCGGCGGATTCAGCCCCTCGATGCAGATCCTCGACATCCCCTTCCTGTTCAGGGACTATTCCCATGTGGACAAGGTCCTCGACGGAGCCATCGGGGCCGACCTGATAGCCGCTCTCGACAAGGTGCAGATGAAGGGATTGGCGTTCTGGGAGAACGGATTCCGCAACCTCACGAATTCCAAGCGCGTGATCAGGACGCCGCTGGACGCCAAGGGGCTCAAGATCCGCACGATGGAGAACCCGGTGCATATCCAGGCATGGAAAACCGCGGGCGTGAACCCCACGCCGATGGCCTGGGGCGAAGTCTATGGCGCCCTCCAGCAGGGAGTGATCGACGGACAGGAGAATCCCATCGCCGTCATCCTGCAGGTCAAGGTGTACGAAGTCCAGAAGCAGCTTTCCCTCACCCAGCACGTCTATTCCCCGGCCATGATCATCATGAGCTCCAGGCGCTGGAGCCAGATCCCCAAGGAAGACCAGGCCATCATCCTGAAGGCGGCACAGGAAGGCGCCGTCTACCAGAGGAACCTCGGCCGTCAGAACGAGGAGCAGATGATCGCCGAACTCCAGAAAAACGGCGTCGTCGTCACGAGGGACGTGGACATGGCCGCGTGGGTGGCCGCCATGAAGCCGGCTTTCGACGCGTTCTCGGCACAGTTCGGCAAGGATAAGA
The DNA here is from genome assembly GCA_964604295.1 of uncultured Treponemataceae bacterium. Taxonomy (GTDB): domain Bacteria; phylum Spirochaetota; class Spirochaetia; order Treponematales; family Rectinemataceae; genus CAZRYP01. The sequence goes on along the minus strand of CAZRYP010000001.1, from coordinate 2,375 downwards.
TCGACGCGATCCTGAATACGAAATAGTCAGCCGCGTTCCGGCTCGCGGGCCTCCCCGCCGGGGAGGCCCGCGCTTTTTTGCGCGGCGGTGCGCGAAGCGTCGCCCGAGGAGGTTCCCCACGCTTTCCCTGAAGAAATTCAACGATGCCCTGTCGAGGTGGTCCGGCTATGGGCTCATATTCTTCATGGCGGTGATCGCCGCCACCATCCCCATCACGGTGTTCTCCCGCTATGTGCTCCAGAATACGCCCATCTGGACGGACGAGACGGCGCTCTTCTCCCTGGTGTGGGCCTCGATGCTCGGCGCGGCCGTCGGCCTGCGCAAGGGCTACCAGGTCGGGATACGGAGTGTCGTGGAGAAGGCTCCCAAGCCTGTGGGCATGGCGCTCGAATCAGTCGGCTTCCTGTTCATGTTCCTGTTCTTCGGGATCATGGTGGTTTTCGGCTTCAAGCAGACCCTGACGAACATGAGGCAGCTTTCGGCCGCGATGCGTATCCCCATGGCCGTACCCTACCTGGCCTTGCCGGTCGGGTTCCTCATCATGTTCTCCTTCACGATCGAGGATGCGGGGAATTTCATCCTGCGCGTCGCGAAGCGGAAGGGGGCCTGAGATGTTCGTGATCTTCCTCATCGGATTCATCGTGCTGCTGATCATCGGCCTGCCCGTGGCCATAGGGCTGGGCGGCGCCGCTCTCCTCTACTTCATACCGGACGGATTCTTTACCCAGATGGTGCAGACCACCTTCGCGGGGATGGCTTCCTTTTCCCTTCTCGCCATTCCCCTCTTCATGCTGGCCGGCAATCTCATGAGCGAATCGGGCATCACCGAGGAACTGGCCAACTTCGCCAGGCTTCTCCTCGGCCATATCCGGGGCGGCCTGGGCCTGGCTACCGTCCTGGCCTGCGCCATTTTCGCCGCGATCACCGGCTCGGCGGTGGCTACCGCGGTCGCTATCGGCGGCGTCCTCATCCCGACGATGAAGAAGGCCGGCTACGACGAGGATGTAGCGGCGGCGCTCACGGCTACCTCCTCCTGCCTGGGACCCATCATACCCCCGAGCATTCCCTTCATCATCTACGGGGTCATCGCGAACGTGTCCATCGCGGGTCTTTTTCTCGCGGGCATCATACCCGGAATCCTCCTGGCCGCGAGTCTCATGCTCTACATGTATTTCGTCGCGAAAAAGCGCGGGTATCCCATCCAGCCCAAGGCCACTTTCAAGGAAGTCCTGGCCGGAACCTGGAAAGCCCTTCCCGCGATCTTCATGCCCGTCATCATCCTTGGCGGAATTCTGGGCGGAATCTTCACGCCCACGGAAGCCGCCGGCGTGGCCGTCGTGTACGCCCTCATCGTCGACAAGCTGCTTTACAGGAAGATCACCCTGGCCAAGCTGGCCGATGTCCTGCTGAAATCGGGGCTCGAGACGGGCATGATAATGCTTCTCCTCGGGCTGTCCGAGCCCTTCGCCTGGGTCATCGCCGTGGAGCAGCTGCCCCAGCAGATGATCAATCTCCTCAACCAGGTCCACGTGGCGCCCATGGTGACCCTCATCCTGATGAACGTAGCCCTGCTTCTCATAGGCATACCCCTGGAGACCGCGCCAGCCTTGACGATCGTCGTTCCCGTGCTGGCGCCCATGGCCCTGCAGCTGGGCATCAACCCTCTCCAGTTCGGCATCATCGTCTGCTTCAATCTGGTCCTGGGTCTGATCACGCCTCCTGTCGGAGGGGTGCTTTTCACCGTCTGCGGCATCACGGGTCTGCCCCTGGAACGCCTGAGCAAGGCTATCTGGGGACCCTTCGCGATATCGCTCGTCGTGCTGCTTCTCATCACCTTCGTGCCGGCGCTCACGACGTTCCTGCCCTCGATCTTCATGCATTGACGGCGCCACTAGGAGGATAACAGTGCGCGACACGGCCACGCGGAGAGTGATCGTCTATCTGACGCTGACTTTCGGGCTCAGTTCGGTGTTCTACGCCCTCATCGTGTCGAAGGGTATGGGCGCCTACAGCGGGAGGCTCGTGCTCGGTCTCATGTGGTGCCCCGCCTTCGGGGCGATCGTCGCCTCGCTGCTTTTCCGGCGCCCCCTGAGGGAAATGGGCTTCCTTCCGGGGAAGCCCGGATACCTGCTGGCGGCGTACCTGGCGCCGATCGCGGCGGGGCTCGTCGTGTACGGGCTTGTCTGGCTTACCGGCTTGGGAGGCTTTTCGGGCGAGGCGCTTTCGGGCATGCCCGATGGCGCATCGGGGAGCGCGCAGGCCCTCGTCGCGGCCATCGCGAGGCAGATGACATTCGGATTCGCGATGTCCGTGATGTCAGCCTTCGGCGAGGAACTGGGCTGGCGGGGCTTTCTGGTTCCCGAGATGTCGAAGTT